>DASQAT010000055.1 GCA_035635555.1 Candidatus Dormiibacterota bacterium | reverse complement strand
CTCATGGTCTCCGCGAACCGCCGCCGCGCCGCCCGCGCCGCCGCGAACGCGGCTCCTGCCATGACCTCGACGCGTTCCTAGAACGCCTGCCCCGCCGTGAACGACAGGACGCCGCGCGGGTTCTCCTCCCGGCCCAGGCCGCTCAACGGGTAGGCGTAGTCGAGCCGGATGACGGTGCCGCTGCTGCCGCGGGTCACGTCGAAGCGGAACCCGGCTCCGACGTCGCCGACGACATCCCCCAGGTCCTCGTTCTCGCCCGCGCGCCAGACGTACCCGGCGTCGGCGAACGGACTGAAGGCGATCGACAGGAGGTGCAGCCAGTCGAACACGATATAGGCGCGATCCTCGACATTGAACAGGAGCCTCTTGTTGCCGTCGAACCGGCGGCTGTCGTATCCGCGCAGACCGGTGTCGCCCCCGAGAAGGAACTGCATGTCGCCGTCGAGATTGTGACCCCAGGAGTGGTCGACATGGACGACCAGCGTCTGGCGCGGGAAGCCGAGGTAGTAATGCCGGAAATCGAATCCCGTGATGACGTTTTCGCCGAGCCCCGCCAGGAAGCGGCCCGTCGTGAAGAGCTCGGTCACGGTGTAGGTGGACGGCGAGAGGTGGAACCAGCGGCCGTACCGGCCGGAGAAGAAGACGCGGTTGTGCTCGTCGCCGAGAAATCGTGGGGACAGACCCAGCCCCGCCGACCAGTCGTTTCCGAGGTTGATGTCCTCGAACCTGTCGAACCGGTCGAGATAGCACACCCGCTGGTAGTTCACGTCGCTCGAACGGTAGACCGCCTCGAGGATCCGGAAGCGGCGGTCCCGGGGGAGAGCGACGTACCCTGCGCCCCCCACGGGGGGCAGGGTCGAGAGAGGCGCCTCGCCCGGCTCGGGAGCGAACCGGTCGTCCTCGAGCCTGAAGCGATACACCAGCCTGCGCGTCGTCTCGTATCCCGTGCGCAGCGCCCGCCCGTAGCGCAGCAGGACGTCGCTGTGGCGCTGCCGGAATCCGGGGGCGTCGTTGCCGTCGATCTGCAGGGGCGTGACCTGCGAGAAATGGGAGCCCCCGCCTCCGCCGGAATTCTCTGTGAGCGCCGAGAAGAAGGGACGATCGACGTCGGCGGCGTAGAGCATCCCGTCCGATCGAATGAAGTACGAGGCGCCGAGGGTCCACCGGCTCCCGAGCAGGCGCGGGTCGGCGTACTCGATCCCGCCGGAGTTGCGGTCGAGGTCCTTCTTCAGGGACAGGCCGATCTGCTTGCCCAGGCCGGCGAGGTTCTGCTCGCTGAACGAGAACCGGCCTGTGGTCCGGTTCCCCTGGCGGCTGATGGAGACGTTCGGCCGCGTGGTCCAGATGTCGCGCGTGTGCACGATCACGTCCACGCGCCCGTCGTCCCGCGCCACCGTCTCGATGCGCGTGTTGTCGTGCAGGAAGACGAGACGTCTGAGGTTGCGTTCCGACTCGTACAGGACGTCCGGATCGGCGGGGTCCCCCTCCTGGAACAGGAGCTCGCGCCTGATGACATACTCCCGCGTCTCCACGTGCAGCCGGTCGGCCCAGATGAATGGGAGGTGGCGCTCGTCCGGATTGTCCAGGTCGAAGACGTCCTCCCGGTCGATGCGAATCGTGGCGATGGTGGGATAGGACTGGCCGCGCGCCGGCGGGCAGGAGATCACGAAAGTCAGGAGGAGGGTCACGAGGATCGGCGGGAGGGGCGGCGGACCGACCCGCTGGCTCGACCTCATTCGACCGACGGGGGGGCCTCGCTCATGCAGGCATCCCGCGGACTGTTGATTGCCGGAGAGACGGAATCGTCGTACATTTCGACGGCTCATGGTAATACACGGAGACTGATGCCATGCACCGAGCTCGGTTCGTCGTCGGTACGTGTCTTTTGGCCGGGGGGCTCCTGGGACCGGCGCAGGCCCAGTACGTGAACTTCGAGTCCTCCCAGGTCCATCCGATCGCCCTGACCCCTTCGGGAAAAAGCCTCCTGGTCGTGAACACCCCGGACGCTCTGCTGGAGGTGTTCACCGTGACGCCGGACGGGGGGCTCCTGCCCGGCGCCTCGATCCCGGTCGGTCTCGAGCCGGTCAGCGTGGTGCCCAGGAGCGACTCCGAGGCCTGGGTGGTCAATCACCTGTCGGACACGGTCAGCATCGTGGACCTCTCTCTGGGCACCACGGTCAGGACCCTGCCGGTGGGGGACGAGCCGACCGATGTCGTCTTCGCCAACGGCCGGGCGTTCGTCGCCGTGTCGCAGGAGGACGCCGTCAAGGTGTTCGACCTGGGGGATCTGGCCGGTCCGCCGATCGCCCTTCCACTGTTCGGAAGCGACACACGCGCCCTGGCGGCCTCGAAGGACGGCACCAGGGTCTACGCGGTCGTCCTGAACTCGGGGAACCAGACGACTGTGATCAACGCCAACGTCATCTTCAACGGCGGGGCGGGGCTCGACGTGAACCGGCTGACGCAGCTGGGGCTGAACCCGATCAACTGCAGCAGCGCGCATCCGCCCTACCCCCCGCTGCCCGCCGGCATCGTGCGCAATCCGGCGCTGATCGACCCGCCCGGCGGCGTGCCGTCCGTCGGCCTCATCGTCAAATGGGACCCGGCCACGCAGGCGTGGCGCGACGACGCCTCCCAGGACTGGAGCATGTGCCTGCCGTACCGGCTCCCGGACCATGACCTGTTCATCATCGACACCGCCTCCCTGAACGTCTCGACCGTCGATCACCTGGGCACGACCCTGTTCGAAGTGTCGGTCAACCCCGGCAACGGAAAGATCTACATCCCCAACACCGAGGCGAGGAACAACGTCCGCTTCGAGCACCCCCTCGGCGTGGGCGGGCACGTGGTGGACGATCGCCTGACGATCGTCGACCCGGCCGCCGGCAATGCCGTCACCGTGGTGGACCTCAACACCCACATCGACCGCGGCAGCGATCCTGCGACCAACCTGCCGGAGCGCCGGGCGAGCCTCTCGCAGCCCGGCATGCTCGTGTGGAACCGCGCCGGGACGATCGGCTATCTCACCGCGATCGGTTCGCGTAAGCTGTTCCGGGTGAACGGCGGCTGCGCCTCCGGCGCGTGCATCTTCGGTGCCGCGCGCTCGGTGCCCGACGTGGTCGAGGTCGGCGAGGGCCCGACCGGCGTCGCGCTGCGCGAGGACCTGGGTCGCGCCTACGTCCTGAACCGCTTCAGCAACTCGGTCGCTCTCGTGGACACCGCGTCCCTTGCCAAGGTCGGCGAGATCGGTCTGCACGATCCGTCGTCCGACACGATCAAGAACGGGCGCCGCCTCCTGTACGACGGCATCGACACGTCGGGGCACGGCGACAACTCCTGCGCCTCCTGCCACATCTCGGGGAACATGGACGAGCTGGGATGGGACCTCGGAAACCCGCCCGGGGGCTTCGTGCCGTACGGAACGCCCGGGGACAACGTCCGGTTCATCGTGCCGCAGAACAACCAGCCGGTGACCGTCCCGGCGCAGCCGCCGTTCTCGGCGCACAAAGGCTTCGATCCGCAGAAGGGACCGATGACGACGCAGACGCTGCGCGGCATGCTGGAGCCCCTGCACTGGCGAGGCGACCGCGCGACGCTCGACGTCTTCAACAAGGCGTTCGTCGGGCTGCTGGGCGCGCACGACATCGGTCCGATCAACGGCGAGCCGGCCGGTCTCACGGCGGCCCAGATGGAGCTGTTCCGGCAGTTCGCGCTCGGGATCACCCTCCCGCCGAACCCCTATCGCAGCGTCGACGACACCATCCCGAACGCACCCGTGACCATCCCGGGAAACCCCTTCACGGGAAACCCGACCGCCGGACAGGCGCTGTTCCTGACGGGGAGCACCGATGCCGGGCAGTCGTGCTCGTCCTGCCACGCCCTGCCGTTCGGCGCGGCGGGCGGCAAGCTCGGCGGGATCGACCCCGGCGACCCGGTGACGATGTTTGCGGGGCTGTTCAACGGCAACGCCGACGGCGTTCCGCACAGCGACCTGAAGGTGCCCCACACCCGCAACCTCTACGAGAAGTTCGGGCCGCGTTTCGGCCCGCCCGGGACCTCCACTCCGCCGGACTCGAAGACCGGCTTCGGCTTCATCCACGACGGCTCGATCCCCGATCTGGGGACGTTCCTGTCGGCCCAGGTTTTCACGCTGACGGCGCCGCAGGTGCGCGACCTCACCCTGTTCCTGATGCACTTCCCGACCGGCATCAAGCCTTCGGTCGGGAAGAATCTCACCGTCCCCGCCGGTCTTCCACCGACCGGCACGCCGCAGCAGGAGCAGCTCGTCTCGGCCCTCGTCGGTCTCGGAAACCTGGCCGATCCTGGCCGGCACTGCGACCTGGTGGCTTACGCGACAGCACAGGGGCGGCCGCGGAGCTACTACTTGAACGGCGGCATCGGCAGCGGCGGGTTGTGGACGACCGACGTCGCCAGCGAGGCGCAGGTCACGACCGTGGCGCTTCGGCAGAACGCGACGGGCCCGGTCACCTTCCTGTGCGGCACGATCGGGTCCGGGGTTCGTCTGGGCGCCGACCGCGACCTCGACGGCCATCTGAACGGCGAGGATTGCTCTCCGGGGGATGCGGCGGCCCCGTACCTGGCGCCTGTCGAGGTGGACGGGTTGACGGTGACCGGCGCGAGGCCGACGCACCTGGCCTGGAGCGACGAGCCTCCGGGTACCGGCCCCGGTCTCGTGTATGAGCTCGCAGGGGGAGGTCTCGCGGCGCTCCATGTCTCGGGCCCGGGCCCTTCCACCTCGTGTCTGTCGTCCGATCTCCCCTCCCCGTCCTACGACGACACGCGCGACAACCCGACGGCCGGCGACGGCTACTTCTATCTGACCCGCGGACGGAACTCCTGCGCCGCCGGTCCGTTCGGCTCGGTCCCTCAGGCGATCGACGCGCTCGCCTGTCCCTAGATCAGAGGGCTTGGAGGGGATGGCCGATCGGGGATAGAATCCGGCTGGTTTCCGGAGGGCCCGAGGCGTGTTGACGAAACCCATGGTCTACGCGGTCCTGCTCGTGCTCGCGACCCTGGCTATTTCGTGCAACGACAACGGCACCACGATCATCAACGGACTCGACTGCAATCTCGTGCGCGACGACCTCGTCGGCTCCTGGGTCGTCAATCTGGGGGCCGGCGCCCGGACGCTGCAGAACTGCACGAGTGTAATCTCACCGCTGCCTGCAGGAGTGAACGGAGCCACAGTCGCCACGACTGACTTCCCGGCCACTTATTCCCGCATGGACGTCTTCGGCAGCCAAGGCAGCACGAGTTTCGGGCTCCAGGCCGACCGGAGCGATAGCAACAACGACACCAGAGCCGTGGAGTTGACTGGCAGCGTGCAGGCCGACTCGTGTCTCGCCATGGTGCGTGTCTGGGACCGGACCGACGCACTATTCTTCCAGTGCATCGGCACCTTCAATCGCAACAATCTCACGCTCTCGGGGACCTGCGACTCGGCGGAGATCGACTTCAACGTCGACGGCGAGCTCGACACCTCCTGTAGCCTCAGCTCGGACGTGACCTTCGCCGCGGCAATCCAGTGAGAGGAGGCGCCGGGTGGGCCCGGACGATCTGAAGAAGCGCATCGAGCAGGAGATTCCGGGAGCATCCGCGCGCGTCGAGGGGGCAGACGCCCACTTCGGCGCGCTGGTGGTGGCGCAGGCCTTCGAGGGGAAGAGCCGGATCGAGCAGCATCAGATGATCTACGCCCTGTTCCGCGACGAGATGGCGAGCCAGGCCATTCACGCCTTGTCGCTCAAGACCTGCACGCCGGCCGAGTGGGAGCGCGAGAAGGCCAGCGGGCCGCTGCCGGTTTCACACGTCTGATACCAGGAGAATCGCAATGTCCCAGGAAATCCTCGACATGATCCAGAAGGAAATCGACTCCAACACCATCTGCCTGTTCACCAAGGGGACGGCCGACATGCCGATGTGCGGCTTCTCGGCGCGGGCGATCGCCGTCTTCAAGGAGCTCGGCCGGCCGTTCAAGACCGTCGACATCCTCCCCGACCCCCGCATCCGTCAGATCCTGAGCAGCGTCAGCCACTGGCCGACCGTCCCGCAGGTGTTCGTCGGCGGCAAGTTCATCGGCGGCAGCGACATCGTCCTCGAGATGCACCAGAAGGGGGAGCTCAAGCCGCTGGTCGAAGAGGCCTTCAAGGCGAAGCAGGCGGCCCCGGCCCGCTGACTCATCCTCGCGCCAGGGACGCCCTGGCCGCGGGGGAGTGCCTCAGAAGGAGGCCGGCTCGCCGGAGGCCGCGATCGCCAGGTCGTCGCGCAGGGCCTCTCCGAACTTCCCCAGCCACATGTCGATTCGCTCCTCGACGGTCGAGAACGAAATGAACTTCCGTTGGTGAACCGCGGCGAGGAGCTCGCCGCTGGCCGCGTCGGTGATCTTGATGTCCCAGGTGGCCTGCGGAGACGATTTCCCCATCGTCCCCTTGGCGACATAGTCCACGAGCCGGCCGCTCAGGACCAGGTCCCCTCCTTCCGTCGTCACTTCCGCGAACCCTTGGAGGCTGCGACGCAGCACGGTGCGGAGCCGCAGCGGCATCTGCTCGGCCAGCTCGTAGGCTCTCGCGGCGTCGCGTGCCCTGCGCTCCTTGGCCACGAAGACGGGCTCGGGCCACTCCTCGACGCGCAGCTTTTTCCCCTTGAGGCTGAACCCCGGCTTGACCCACACGTAGTCGATCACGGAGGTGGTCCTGAACTCCACCCCGGAGCCGAACCAGGCGGGATCGAGCCGTCCGTCGTCCAGGCGCTGCGGCTCGACGGCCGCCACCGCGGACGCCGCGAGGGCCAGCGCCAGGACGGCCGCGCAGGCGTGAATCTTGATGGGCACTAGGAATTTGCGGGCGCGTTCGACGCCGCGAGATCGTCGTGCAGCGCCTTGCCGAACTTCTCCAGCCACTTGGCGATCTTGTCGTCGATTTCCGACATCGTCGTGCCGCTGACGCAGCGATGATGGATGGCGACCAGGACCTCGCCGCTCGTCTTGTCCACGATCTTGATGTCCCATGTCGCGTCGGCGTGGCCGGCGCCCATTCCGATCAGGAACTTCTTGGCCTTGCTTCCCGTATTGCAGTCCACGAACCGGCCGGTCATCACGATGTCTCCGTCATCCCGGGAGACCTCCGCATAACCGGCCAGCGCGGCGCCCAGCGCTCCCCGCATCCGTGTCGGCATGAGTTCCGTGAGCTCGGCGGCCTTGGCCGAGTCCTTGGGCCGGCGCTCCTTGCCAAGAAACACGGGGTCGGCCCACTTGTCGATGCGGATCTTCCTTCCCTTGATGCTGAATCCCGGCTTCACCCAGAGGAAATCGATATCCTCGGCCTGCCGGAACACGATGCCCGGGCCGAACCAGGAGGGATCGAGGAGACCATCATCCAGACGCTTCTGACCCTCGTCCCCGGCCGATACCGGGCTCGTGGCCAGACAAACACCGAAGAACACCGCCAGCAGGATCGCAAGAATCGCGGGACGTAGATGGGACATGGCAGTCCCCTCCTTGTTGCCGGGAAATCTCCCCGATTGCGCTCTCCTATATCCGGTCGGAGGAAGTGTTGTCAAGGCTCCGCCCGGGCGTGCTCGCAGGGGCCCGGTGGAGGGTGGCGCTCCGTCCCTCCGCGCCCTAGATTCACCCGTCGAGGCAGTCCGCCACGAGGAGGTGTGTCGTCTCCGGGGCGGGCGGGCCAGCGAACGGGGGAGTCGCCGATTTCGACACCCGCTGAATACTCCAAACGGGCCAAGCAGGCTGCGCGGGCCGAGAACTACGACCAGGCGGGGGACTTCTACCGTCTGGCGGGGGACTGGAAGCGCGCCAACGACATGTACCTCGAGGGCGGGCACTACGACCTGGCGGCCCGGCTCGCCGAGGAGATGGGGGACCTTCCGAACGCGGCGCTCTACTACCTGAAATCCGGCGACCTGGCCGCCTCGGGCGAGGTCGAGCTGAAGCAGGACAACCGCGAGAAGGCGGCCTGGTTGTTCAACAAGGCCGGCCAGTACGCGCGCGCGGCCGAGCTGCTGGAAGGCCTCGACCAGTTCGCCGCGGCCGCCGACAACTATCGCAAGGGGGGGTTCCGCGACAAGGCGGCCATTCTCTACGTGAAGGCCGGCAAGGAGGCGCTGGCCGCATCGATCTTCGAGGAGCTGATCGAGGAGTTGAGCCGGCAGGAACCGGGCGGGTTCCGCTCCGAGGCGGAGCGGTCGATGCTCCTGAAATACCACCGCTACTGCGGCGAGCTGCACTCGAAGCTGGAGAGACCGGACAAGGCGGCGTCTCATTTCGAGCTGGCCCTCATGTACGACCAGGCGGCCGAAGCGTGGCGGCGGGCCGGGCACGCCGAGAAGGCGGCCGACATCCTGCTGCGCCTGCAGCGGCCCGAGGACGCCTTCAAGATCCTGCAGGAGTCGGGCCGGGACATCTCGACGCTGGGGCCGGTGGTGCAGGCGGGGATCCTCGCGCGCCAGGGGAAGCACCGCGAAGCCGCGGAGATTCTCGAGAAGGCGGGCAGCCTCTTCAAGGCGGCCGAGATGTGGAAGGAAGCGGGCGAGCCGCTGCGCGCCGCGGTCCTGTATGAAAAGGAAGGGGAGTCCGACCAGGCGGCCGACCTCTACGTGCGCGCGGGCAAGCACGACGAGGCGGCGCGCATCTACGAGTCGGGCCGCGACTTCAAGAACGCCGCCGAGCTGTACCGCAAGGCCGGCCTGACGGAGGAGGCGGCGCGCGTCTACATGAAGGCCGGGGACCCGGTCGCCGCGGCGCGTCTGTACTACGACAAGAAGAACTACGACGCCTGCATCAAAGCCCTGCAGAAGGTCTCGCAGGACGACCGCGATTTCCGCAAGGCGTCGTTCCTCCTGGGGCGCATCTTCGCCGAGCAGGGGCTGCACACGCTGGCGGCCGACAAGTTCGCCGCCGCCATCGGCGAGGAGGACGTCAACGACGACACCGTCATCATCTATTATTCCCTCGCCCTGGCGCACGAATCGAATCTGAGGCCACGCGAGGCGCTGGGGGTCTACCAGAAGATCCTCTCGTACGATTACTCCTACAAGGACGCCCTGCAGCGGATGAAGGCCCTGGAGGAGACGCCGCTCGTCCGTCTGAGCGCCCGCGGCGCTCCCCGCAAGACCGAGACCGAGAGCGGCTGGGCCGAGCCGAACCGCTACCGCGTCGAGCAGTCGCTCGGATCCGGCAAGCTGGGCGAGGTGTTCAGGGGCGTCGACACGGCGCTGGGGCGCAGGGTCGCCGTCCGCCGCATCAACGAAGGACCGAACGAAGCGGGCAAGGCCGACCGCTTCCTGAAGGAGGCGGCGCAGGCCGCGCAGCTCAGCCACCCGAACATCGTGTCGATCTACGACACCGGGGCAGACGAGAACGGCCGGTTCATCGTCTCCGCGCTGGCCGAGGGGAAGACGCTGCGGGCGCTCCTCAACGAGAAGGTCCGCTTCGAGGCGAACCGTGTGGTCGAGATGGGGCGGCAGATCCTGCAGGCCCTCGAACACGCGCACGGCCGCGGCGTCCTGCACAGGAATCTGCGCCCCGAGAACATCTTCGTGACCGCCGACGACAAGGTCAGCATCGCCGACTTCGGACTGGGGGTCCGCCTGACGGACCTGTCGACGCAGGAGCTCTCGACCGGCCGCCTGATCCAGTACACGCCGCCCGAGATGCTGCTGAAGGACCGCGTGGACGCGCGGTCCGACCTCTATTCGTTCGGCATCATCCTCTACGAGATGGCCGTCGGCCATCCCCCGTTCGAGGGGAACGACGTCGGCCACCAGCAGGCGCACGGGCCCGTGCCCCTTCCCGGCCCGGGCGAGCGGGCGCTGCCCGAATTCCTCAAGGCGGTCATTCTGCGGCTGCTCGAGAAGGACAAGGGGAAGCGGTATCCGGATGCCGCCGCGGTCCTGCGCGAGCTGCAGCTCAAGGAGGTCGTGCCCGGGATCACCGTGGGCGGGCGCTACGAGGTCCTGGCGGAAATCGGACGGGGCGGAATGGGGACGATCTTCCGCGCGCGCGACACCGAGCTCGACGAGACGGTCGCCCTCAAGTTCCTCGCCGGCGAGATCGGCGCGGATCTCGCCTCCCGCTTCGTGCAGGAGATCAAGACGGCGCGCAAGGTCAACCACCCGAATGTGGTGCGCGTCTTCACGCTGGAGAAGTGGCAGGACCACCGCTTCATCGTGATGGAATACATCGACGGCATGGCCCTGCCGCGCTGGATGGCCCGCACGCCTCTGCCGGTGCGCGCCGACCGTGTGCGCCTCGCCCTGCAGCTCGCCTCCGCCCTCGACGCGGCGCACGCGATCGGCATCGTGCACCGCGACATCAAGCCCGAGAACATCCTGGTGACCGGCTCCGGCGACGGCAAGATCCTCGATTTCGGCATCGCCCGTCCCGAGAATCCGGGGCATACGCTGACCGCGACCGGCGCCGTGGTGGGTTCGCCCATGTACATGTCTCCGGAGCAGATCCAGGCCATGGGGGTGGACCGGCGCACCGACATCTATTCGCTCGGAGCGGTGCTCTATTACCTGTTCACCGGCGTCGAGCCGTTCAAGGGGAAGGATATCCAGGAGATCCTGATGAAGCATCTGGGCGCCCCCCCGCGCGCCCCCCAGACGATCGATCCCACACTGCCGCGTCCTCTCTCCGACGCCATCATGCGCGCCCTGACCCCCGACCGCGAGAGGCGGTTCCAGAAGGCCTCCGACCTGGGCGCGGCGCTGTCGCTCGCGATCGAATCGGCCGCGTAGTATAGTTCCCGCCCGCGATGGTCGAGACACACGGCCTGCGGATGCCGGCCCTCTTCATCGGGCACGGCTCTCCGATGAACGCCATCGAGGACAACGTGTTCAGCCGCGGCTGGGCCGACGCGGCGCGCCGGCTGCCGGCGCCGGCCGCCGTCCTGTGCGTCTCGGCCCACTGGGAGACGGCCGGTGTGCGCGTCACGTCCTCCCGAAGCCCGGAGACCATCCACGACTTCTACGGTTTCCCGCGCGCGCTCTTCGACGTCCGCTACCCCGCCCCTGGGGACCCGACCCTGGCCCGGAGGCTGGCCCGGCTGGCGCGCATCGTCGCGGTCGGCCTCGACGACGAACGCGGACTCGACCACGGCTGCTGGAGCGTCCTGCGGGCCATGTACCCGCGCGCCGACGTGCCGACCGTGCAGCTCAGCCTCGATACCTCCCGTCCGGCGGCCTTCCACTACGCGCTGGCGGGGGAGCTCGCGGCCCTGCGCGACGAACGGGTGCTCATCGTCGGCAGCGGCGACATCGTGCACAACCTGGGGGTGCTCGACTGGAAGCGCGAGGGCGGCTACGACTGGGCGGTCCGCTTCAATGACGAGGTCAAAAGGAGGATCCTGGCTCGCGAGCACGCCCCCCTCGTGGCCTACCACGATCTCGGGCCCGACGCGCGCCTGGCCGTGCCGACGCCGGAGCACTACCTGCCGCTCCTCTACGTCCTCGCGCTCCAGGAAGACCGGGACGAGGTCGCCTTCTTCAACGATGCGATCGTGATGGGGTCGGTCTCGATGACCTCGATCACGATCAGCCAGTCCGGTCGATCGCCAGATCGAGATGCATCCAGATGATCCTCGAGTAGCGGAACAGGATCGGCGCGAGCGGAACGAACAGCGGCAGCGCCGCCGCCAGGATCGCCAGATCGGACCAGCCCGGAAGCAGCAGACCCAGGATTCCCGACACCGCGAGATAGGCCGGTATCGCCAGGGCGTAGCTCACGTACATGGCGCCCACGAAGTAACCGGGCTCGCGTTCGAACACGTGCCCGCAGACCGGGCAGGCGCGGTGCATCGTCAGGAGCGAGCGGAAGGGGTGCCCCTCGTGGCACTTCGGGCAGCGCTGCCGCGCGATGGAGAGGATCTGGGCCCGGAACGAGGACGAGGACACCGGGCTCGGATTATAGTCTGCTTGACGGGGCGGAAGCGCTGCGGCTACGCTGGCCGCCGTACGGTGAGGGACGACGATGAACTGGTATTACGCCAGAGAAGGGCGCCAGGTCGGTCCCTTGAGCGAACAGGACTTGAAGCTGCAGGTCGCGGCGGGCGTGATCCGGGCGGACACGCTCGTCTGGCACGAGGGGATGGCCGGCTGGCAGGCGTACGGCTCCGTCGCCTCTGGAACGGACGCCGGCGCTCCCGCTTCACGCCCGACCTGCACCCAATGCGGCCGCGCCTTCGCGCCGGAGGAGATGATCCGGTTCGGCGACCGGTGGGTGTGCGCGACGTGCAAACCGGCGTTCGTGCAGGGCCTCAAGGAGGGAGCGATCGCACCGGAGCAGTTCAGGTACGGTGGGTTCTGGCTCCGCTTCGCGGCCGTGCTCATCGACGGGATCATCATGGGGGTGGTCGGATTCATCCTGCAGTTCCCTCTCTTCCTCAAGATGATGACCGCGCCGCAGGAGACCGGTTCGTTCAGGTGGCTCGGCCTGCAGATGCTCCTGAATCTCATCAAGTTCGTGCTGTCCCTCGGTTATGAAACCTGGTTCGTGGGCGCGTTCGGCGCCACGCCGGGGAAGATGGTCTGCGGCCTCAAGGTCGTGATGCCGGACGGGAGCAAGATCGGATACGCCCGCGCCCTGGCGCGCTTCTTCGCCAAGATCATCTCCTACCTGACCCTGTGCATCGGGTTCGTCATGGCCGCCTTCGACGACGAGAAACGCGCCCTGCACGACCGCATCTGCGAGACGCGGGTGGTGAAGTCGTAATGCTGCTGTGCACGGCCTGCCGGGCCTCCCTGTCGATGGAAGCCCTGGCGGGCCCGGGATCGGTGCGCTGCCCGGGGTGCGGCGCGACGCTCGAGATCAGCGTGTTCCCCGCCCTGTACCGGCCTCTCGAATCGGGCCGCCCCGGCGAGACGCTGCTCACGGACGAGGAATCGGCGTGCTTCTACCATCCGAAGAAGCGCGCCGTCGTTCCGTGCGAGTCGTGCGGACGCTTCCTGTGCGCGCTGTGCGACCTGGACCTGAACGGCACGCATTACTGCGCGCCGTGCCTGGAGAGCGCGCGTGGACGGGGCGCGTTCCCGCGGCTGGAGAACCAGCGGACCTGTCACGATCGGATCGCGATGGCCGTGGCGCTCTACCCGCTGCTCCTGTTCTTCTATCCGACGCTGGTCACGGCCCCGGTCGCGGTGTTCCTGTCGGCGCGCGCCCTGCGCGCTCCCGGCAGCCTGGTGCACAAAGCCAGGATCCGGTGCGTCCTGGCGATGCTCATCGCCTCGGCGGAGATCGTCGTCTGGGTGCTCATCTTCAACCTGATCGTCACGCAGATGCGGACGGCGAAGTGACGGCGCCCGGCGCCGTGGAATACCGGCGTCTCCCCGGCAGGGGGCGGACGCCTCTCGGCTCCGACAGTCTCTGGATCGGCGAAGACCACCTGCTTCTCGTCGAGCTGCGCGGATTCACCGAGACCTACCGGCGATTCTACTTCCGCGACGTGCAGGCGATCATTCTCCGGAGGACCGATCGCGCCGGCAGGGTGGCCGTCCTCCTCGGAGTCCTGGGACTGGTCTTCCTCGGATTCGCCGCGGATGCAGGCCCCGTGTGGAACGTCGTCTGGGGCGGCGTCTCCGGTCTCCTGTTCCTGGGGCTCGCCGTCAACGTGGCGCTGGGACCGAGCTGCAGCTGCGTGCTGCGCACGGCGCTCCAGACGGTCCGGCTGCGCCCGCTGGGGCGCCTGCGCAGGGCGCGCCGCGTGCTCGAACGTCTTCGCACGCACATCGAGCTGGAGCAAGGGACGCTCACGCCCGACGACAGGCTGGCCCGCGCCCGGGAGGCTGCCGATCTGGAGGGCTTCACGCCCGCGGCCGCGCCCTCCGCGACGGCACCGCCCGTCGCCGCGCAGCCGCCCATCGTCGGCCGGGAGCGCACGACGCGGCACGACACGGGGCGGGCGCACGAAGCGCTGGCTTACGCTCTTTTGTTCTCGGCGGTCGCGGGTGTGGTCCCGGTTCTCTATTTCCACGTCGTGCTGAGCGTGGCGCTCAGCGTGGTCTTTCTCGGCCGCATGGCCTGCCTGGTCGCGGCCCTGGCCCGCCAGCACCACAGCGATCTGCCGGCGTCGATCAAGACCTTCGCGTGGACCGCGTTCGGATTCGAGGTGGCGATCATGACCCTCGGGATCGTCACGGGTGTTGTGATGGTGTTCAAGATGCTGGAGACCGGAGCCCTCACCCCCCTGGCGATCATCGAGCGGGTACGGAGCAACTCCCTTTACAAGGTGTCGGCGTTCCTGAGCAGCCTCGGCTGGCTGACTCTCGGTGTCTGGGGCCTTCTGCTGCACAGACGTCTCGCTTCGACGAGAGGGAACACGTGGCAGACGCTCCCGACCTGACCCGGGCACGCTGCGTCGTGCACGCGCGGCGGGAGGCGGCGGCGCGCTGCCCCGAGTGCCGCCGGTTCTTCTGCCGGGAGTGCGTCACCGAGCACGGCGATCGGGCGATCTGCGCCGCCTGCCTCGGGCGCCTGGCCGGGGCCGGGGCGGAGCGCGGGCGGAAGTCGTTCCAGGCGGTCGCGCGCGCGGGCCAGATCCTCGTCGGGATCTTCGCCGCGTGGTTCTTCTTCTACATGGTGGGCGAATTCCTGTCGTCGCTCCCCGACGCCTTCCACGAGACGTCCCGCGGTACGGGCGTGCCGGGCCCTCCATGAGACGCGGGTCCGGCGGGGCCGTGCCATCCCCGGGGGCGATCGAGGTCCTCGACGAATCGTTCCACCTTCTCCGCACAGCACCGGCCGGGGTGCTTCTGTCGTTCTACGTGGGGAGCGTGCCGTTCGTCCTCGGATTCCTGTTCTTCTGGATGGACATGGGACGGAGCGCCCTGGCGCGCCGCCACGTGGCCGAGGACGCGCTCCTCCTGGCCGTGCTCTACGTCTGGATGAAGTCCTGGCAGGCCGTCTGCGCGCGCGCGCTGCGGCGACGGCTGGCCGGACGTCCGGAGCCGCTCCCGCCCTCCGGGTGGGCCCGGCACCTCCTGACGCAGGCGGCGCTGCAGCCGACCTCCCTCTTCGTCCTGCCGTTCGCCGGTTTCATCCTGCTGCCGTACGGCTGGGCCTACGCCTTCTATCAGAGCCTCGCCGTCACCGGCGACGCCGCGGCGGCCAGGCGGCACGCGGCGCTCTGGCCGCGGCAGAACCACGCGATCCTCCTGATCCTGTTCCTGCTGGGATATTTCGTCTTCCTCAACGTGTCGGCCGCCATCTTCATGACCCCTTTCCTGCTCAGGACGCTGTTCGGGATCGAGACCGCCTTCAGCCGCAGCCCCGCGGCCCTCTTCAACACGACGTTCTTCCTGATCGCCTGGGGGCTCACCTATCTGGCGGTGGCCCCCGTCACGAAGGCGGCGTATGCCGTGCGCTGCTTTCACGGGGACTCGCTGACGACCGGCGAGGATCTCAGGTCGGATCTGCGCTCTGTCTCGAAGGCGCCGCGGCGCGCGGCCGCCATCATCCTCCTGCTTCTCGCCCTCGACGCGGGGGGCTTCACCTCCGGCTGGTCCGTCGCGGGGACGGGCCCGGCGGCCCCCTCGCGGAACCTGCCGGCCGACGAGATCGATCGCGCGATCCGGCAGGTGATCCGGAGACGCGAGTTCGACTGGCGCAGGCCCGAGGCGCCGCTGCCGGAGGAGAAGAAGGGGATCCTGGCACGCTTCTTCGAGGACGTCGCCGACACGACCCTGACCGCGCTCAAGTCGTTCTTCGGATGGATCGCAGACCTGATGGAGAGGCTGGTGCGGCTCGCGGGTCGTCGCGCCCGCCCGGACGGGAGAACCGGCGAGGGGATGGGCTGGCTGACTTCGGTCCAGGGACTCCTGGCGATCCTGCTGGCGGCCGTGGCCTGCGCCGCCGCCCTCTTCTTCTGGCGATCGCGCAGAAGGGCTGCGTCACCGGACGTCACGATCGCGGAGGCGGTGCCGGCCATCCCCGACGTGTCGGTCGATGACGGCTCGGCCGCGGACCTGCCGGCCGAGAGATGGATCGATCTCGCGCGCGAGCTGAGCCGTCAGGGGGACCTCCGCGCGGCGGTGCGGGCCTTGTACCTGGCCTGCCTGTCGCTCCTCGCGGCGCGCGGCCTCCTGACGCTGGCCCGGTTCAAGTCCAACCGCGACTACCAGGCCGAGCTGCGCCGTCGAGGGCGCGGCGGGCCGGACCTGGGCGCGCCGTTCGCGGACAGCGTGACGCAGTTCGAGCGGGTCTGGTACGGCCGTCACGAGGCGACGGTCGAGACCGTGCGGATCGTCACCGCCAATCTCCAGAGGATGCAGGCCCATGCTCAGGAGTAGGCTGCAGGCGGGGATGCTCCTCGCCCTGTTGGGCGTCCTCGGCCTCGGCGTGGCGCGGCTCCTGGCCCTGCGCGCCGCGCAGGGAGACGTCTACGCACGCTACTCGACGCTGCGCTCGGATCCCTTCGGCGCCCGCATCCTGATGGAGGGGCTGCGCGAGATCGACGGGCTGCGTGTGCGCAGAAACACCGCGCCGCTCAGCCACCTGTGGGAGGATCCCGACGAGACGCTCTTCCTCCTGGGGGCATCGCCGCTCCATCTCGACTCCGACGCCTCCGACGACGACCTGGAGATCGAGGCGCTCGTCCGGCAGGGGGCGCGCGCGGTGATCGCCGTGGCGCCGGTCGGCGACGCGAAGTCGGCGAAGGAGGACGAGACGGACAAGACGCGCCTCGAGCCTCCGGCGGATGACGACCCGGTCTTGGACCAGCCCAGGCGTCAGACGTTCAACAGAATCCTCGGCTTCAAGGTGGAGCATGCGCCGCTGCCCGAGGACGAGGATCACGAGCCGGTGGCCGACGTGGCGCGCCGCGCGTCCGGGCCGTCCGTCGCTCCCGACCTTCCTGAAACGCTGCCGTGGCACACGACGCTCTGCTTCACCGATCTGGCGGCGGACTGGAGGGTGATCTATGTCCGCGCCGGGCGGCCGGTCCTCATCGAGAGACATCTCGGGAGGGGGAGCCTGGTCCTGTCGGCCGACTCGTTCGTCCTGAGCAACGAGTCGCTGAGCCGGGATCCGAAGGGACCGCTCGTCTCCTGGCTCGTCGGAACGAACCGCACCGTCGTGTTCGACGAGACGCATCTCGGCGTCGTCGATCGGCAGGGCGTCGCCTCGCTCATGCGCCGCTACGGGCTGCACGGTTCTGTGGCCGCGATCCTGCTCGCCGCCGTCCTGTTCGTGTGGCGCGCCTCGGTCCCGTTCCTCCCGCCGCGCGAGGAGAAGGACGCTGGGACCGGTGAGGCCGTGACCGGTCGCGACGCCGCGGCGGGGCTCGTGACAATCCTGAGGAGAGGGATCCCGGCCTCCGACGTCATGAGCGTCTGCCGGACGGTGTGGAACAGGACCTTCCAGAGGCGCCGGCCGGACCTGGTCGCGGCCCTGGAGAGGATGACCGAGGAAGCGGCCGATCCGGTCGAAGGCTACCGGCGCATCAGCCGGACCCTGCAGGAGATGAAGGTCACCTATGAACGTTGACGGCGGCACGCTCCTGGACGTCCTCAAGGAGGCGCGGGGCGAGGTGGGGAAGGTGATCATCGGGCAGGACCAGGCGATCGACCGGGCGCTCATCGCCATCTTCACGGGGCACCACGCCCTCGTCGAGGGGGTGCCCGGCGTCGCCAAGACGCTCCTGGTGCGCACGCTCGCCCGCGTCCTCGGATGCGAGTTCGGCCGCATCCAGTTCACTCCCGACCTGATGCCCGCCGACATCACCGGGACGAACGTCTTCAATCTCAAGACCGGCGAGTTCGCGCTCATCCGGGGTCCGATCTTCACGACCTTCCTCCTGGCGGACGAGATCAACCGCGCGCCGGCCAAGACTCAATCGGCGCTCCTGCAGGCGATGCAGGAGAGGACGGTCACGATCGATCGCGAGACCCACCGCCTGTCTGACGGCTTCACCGTGTTCGCCACGCAGAACCCGATCGAGTACGAGGGGACGTACCCGCTGCCGGAGGCGCAGAAGGACCGCTTCATGCTGAAGATCACGATGGGGTGTCCGGAACGCGAGGAGGAGCTGGCGCTGGCCCGGCGGACGCTGTCGGACGAGTCGCCCGAGGGGACGCTCGCGGCCGGCAAGGTGCGGGCGGTCGTCGGCCCCGGGGTCCTGGAGGGGCTCCGCAGGTCGCTCGAGACGCTCACCGTGCGCGAGGATCTCCTGGCCTACGTCGTGGACATCGTGAGGCGCTCGCGCGAGCACGAATCGGTTCTCGTCGGCGCCGGCCCGCGCGCCACGCAGGCGCTCCTCCTCGCCAGCCGCGCGCACGCCGCCCTCGACGGACGGGATTTCGTCACGCCCGACGACATCAGGACGATGGCCTACGCTGTCCTCGAGCACCGAATCATCCTGCGTCCGGAATTCGAGATCGAGGGGCTCGCGCTGGGGGAGGTCATCGGCCGGATCCTGCAGGACGTGGCGGTGCCGAGATGACCGCGGCCCCATGATCGTCCCGCGTCCGAGACTGTTCGCGTGGACCACAGCGCTCGCGGTGCCGCTGGCGTTCGCCGCCGCGGGGCCGCCGGCCTCGACCGCCGCATTCGGAATCTTCGCGGCGTTCGTGCTGGTGGCGGCCGTCGACGCCCTCGCCTCGCGGGGGCGGCTCCGCGGTGTCGCCGTCGAGCTGCCGGCGCTCGCGCGCCTGACGGTCGATCGCCCGGGGACCCTGGAGGTCCTCGTCAGGAACGAGTCCCGCCGCGGACGACGGGTGCGCATCGGCCTGGAGTTCCCGCCCGACATCACGACCCCGGACGACGACCGTCTCGCCGAGCTGCCCGAGGGGGTGCTCGTGTCGCGACTCGTCTGGTCCTGCACGCCGCGCCGCCGGGGCAGGCACGTCCTGCGCGGCGGGCATCTGGAGGACACCTCCCCCCTGGGGTTCTGGGACGTGCGCCGGAGATCCCCGTCCCGCTCGGAGCTGCGCGTCTACCCGAATCTCATGTCGGAGGGACGGAACGTCGCCGCCCTGTTCCTGCGCCGCGGCGGGCTGGGGGTGCACGCGCAGCGGCAGGTCGGCAAGGGGCGCGATTTCGAGAAGCTGCGGGAGTACATCCCGGGAGACGGCTTCGACGACATCCACTGGAAGGCGACGGCCAAGCGGGGGCTTCCGGTCACCAAGGTGTTCCAGATCGAGCGCACGCAGGAGGTCTACGTCGTGCTGGATGCATCGCGCCTGTCGGCGCGCGTCTCGGGGACGCCGCCCGGCGCGGCGCTCGAGCGCTTCATCACCTCGGCCCTGGTCCTGGCCCTGGCCGCGGAGCGCCAGGGGGATCTGTTCGGCCTCGTGGCGTTCAGCGATCGCGTGCTCTCCTTCCTGCGCGCGGGGCGGGGCAAGGCGCACTACGACGCCTGCCGCGAGGCGATCTACACGCTCGCGCCGCGGATCGTCACGCCCGACTTCGAGGATCTCGCCGCGTTCCTGCGCCTGCGGCTGCGGCGGCGTGCGCTTCTCCTGTTCCTGACCGACCTCGGGGACGCGGTCCTGGCCGAGAGCTTCATCAAGGGGCTTCAGGTCCTGGGCCGGCACCACCTCGTCCTCGTCGGGATGCTGCGACCCGCGGGGGCACGCCCTGTGTTCTCCGACCCGGCCGTCGCGTCGTCCGACGACCTGTACCGCGCCCTGGCCGGGCACATCATCTGGCACGACCTGCAGGAACTGGCGCAGGTCCTCAAGACGTGCGGCGCGACATTCATGCTCCTGGATCGCGAGACCCTGAGCGCCGACCTGGTGACGCGCTATGTGGGCGTGAAGAGACGGCAGGTCCTGTGATCATCGATCTGCAGCGCTTCATCGAGGCCGAGCGACCCCGCTGGCTCGAGCTCGAGGCGGCCCTCAAGCGCCTGGAATCCGACAGCGCGAAACGCTCGGATCTCGACGGCCTGCTGCGCCTGCACCTCCTCTACCAGCGCGCCTCGGCCGACCTGGCACGCGTGGCGACCTTCTCCGCCGAGCCGGAGATAAGGCGCTACCTCGAGTCGCTCGTGTCGCGGGCGTACGGGGAGATCCACGAGACACGCCTGCGCCCGCACCGCTTCACCCCCTGGCGCTTCTTCGCCGTCACGTTTCCGCGCGCCTTCCGCGCGCACGCCCGGGCCTTCTCGGTCGCGGTGCTTCTGACGCTGGGCGGCGGCATCCTCGGCGGCGCCGCCGTCGTGCTCGACGCGGAGGCGAAGAGCGCCCTCATGCCGTTCCCCGATCTGCGCGAGAGCCCCCTCGAACGGGTGCGGAGGGAGGAGGGCTCGCTGCGCGATCGGTTGCGCGGGTCGAAGTCGACGTTCTCGGCCGCCCTGATGACGCACAACACGCAGGTGGCGATCTTCTGCCTGGCGCTCGGCATGACCTGGGGTCTGGGAACCTCGATCCTCCTTTTCTACAACGGCGTCTCGCTCGGGGCGGTCGTGCTCGACTACGTGCGGGACGGGCAGACGAAGTTCCTCCTCGGCTGGCTCCTGCCGCACGGCGCGGCGGAGATACCGGCCTTCCTCATCGCGGGACAGGCCGGGCTGGTCCTGGCCTCGGCGCTGATCGGCTGGGGGGACCGCACGCCCCTCAAGTCGCGGCTGCGGGGCGTCCTGCCGGACGTCGGGGCGCTCGTCGGAGGGGTGGCGGCGCTCCTCGTCTGGGCCGGGTTCGTCGAGGCGTTCCTGTCCCAGTATCACGAGCCGGTCCTGCCCTACTCGCTCAAGATCGGGTTCGGGATCCTCGAGGCCGCCCTGCTGTCGCTGTTCCTCGCGCGATCCGGCAGGACGGCGGCGTGAAGAGCGGGCGGCTGCGCATCCGCACGCCGGAGGGGATCCTCTTCACCCTGCCTTTGGCGGGGCCGGTGTCGCGCTTTCTCGCGTGGCTCGTGGACCTGGCCTGCATCTCGGCCATCGGCGGCCTGGCGGCGAGCCTGGCCGGGTGGATGGGCGTCTTCAGCGTCGACATCGCCGCCGCGTTCGCGACCCTCGCCTACTTCGCCGTCTCGATCGGCTACGGCATCGTCACCGAGTGGTTCTGGCGCGGGCAGACCCTCGGGAAACGCCTCCTGAAGCTGCGCGTCCTGGACGAGCAGGGATTGCGCCTGACCTTCAGCCAGATCGTGGTGCGCAACCTCCTGCGCTTCGTGGACGCCCTGCCGGTCTTCTACATGGTCGGTGGCGCCGCCCTCCTGGTGTCACGCCGCGCCCAGCGCCTCGGCGACTACGCCGCCAACACCGTGGTGGTCAGGACCCCGCCGGTCCAGGAGCCGGATCTCGATCAGGTCCTGGCCGGCAAATACAACTCGCTGCGCGGCCACTCCGTCCTCGCGGCGCGCCTGCGCCACCGCGTCACCCCGGAGGAGGCCGCCCTGGCCCTGCAGGCGCTCCTGCGCCGCGACCGGCTGGCCCCGCGGGCGCGCGTCGATCTGTTCCGCGACATAGCGGCGCATTTCCGCGCCCTTGTCGAGTTTCCCCCCGACGCCACCGAAGGAATCGCCGACGAGCAGTACGTCCGCAATGTCGTCGACATCGTCTTCCGAACGATCCCCGGGAGGCCCTCCTGAGCCCGAGGGGCCGGACACACAGCGTCGTGGCTCATACTCGCTCGCGCGGGTTAGACGATGCTCGGCTCACGCGCATGGCGCGGCTCGAAATCGCCACGCCGCGGTGTGTCCGTCCCCGCACCGCCGGAATTCTCTCCACGAGCCAGAGCGGAATTCTTTGCAAGGATCTTCAAGGTGTGCGTACTGCTCGAAATTCGGCTCACGGATCCAAAGGCAGTACCCGGCGGTGCTCTCGGTCATGGCGGCGGGCGAGCCGCAGCGGCGTGGCGATTTCGAGCCGCGCCAGGCGCGCCGGCAGGGCTCCCACTACGCCGCGCGAGCGAGCATGAGCCACGCCGCTGCGGCCGCACGCCGCCCGCGACGATAGAGGGTTTCAGGGGCTGGCGCCTTGATCCGGGCGGAATCCTGGGGTAGGCTCTCGCCCACCATGACAGCCGGTACCTCTCTTCCCGATCCTCGGGTGTCGCTCGAGGAGGCGCGGACCCTCCGCTCCTTCATCGTCGACCTCACGATACGGGTCTGCCGCGAGCGCACGGTGAACTACTTCCCGGAGGACTTCCCCGGCGGCGGTCCGGACGGCATGACGGCGCCGGGGCAGGAGGGGAAGGTCGTCGCGGTCCTGGCGGAGGAGCTGAAGAAGATGGGCGTGCGGTACACGACGCACGCCAAGGTCCCGGGCCGCGACTGTCTTCTGGCGACGGTCGGCAAGGGGCTGCCGGGATACCGGCACATGCTGGTCCTGCTGCACACCGACACGGTGCCGAGCGGCGCCCCCTCGGACTGGAAGTTCAAGCCGTTCGAGCCGTTCGAGAAGAACGGCAAGCTGTACGGACGCGGTGTCCTGGACGACAAGGGGCCGCTCGTCGCGGCCTTCGCGGCGCTGCGCATCCTCAACACGCACGCCGACCGGATCCAGGGAGCGTTCACCTTCGGCGCGGTCGGGGACGAGGAGGTCGGCGTCGGAGTGGGGCTTCCGTACCTCATCGAGCAGGGGCTCATCCACTGCACCGACGCGGTCATCCCCGACATCGCCGGCAACATGAAGGAGATCAACGTCGCCGAGAAGGGGCGCGTTCTCCTGAAGGTGAAGACGCGCGGCAAGCAGGCGCACGCCATGGAGCCGGCCAAGGGGGTGAACGCGATCAACGCCATGGCCCGCTTCCTCGTCGCCCTGCAGAACGTGAGGCTGCGCTACCGCGCCCATCCGGTCCTGGGCGGGCCGACGATCAACGTCGGCCTGGTGCGGGGCGGGGTGGCCCCGAACGCCGTGCCGGCCGACTGCGAGACGACGCTCGACATCCGCTACGTCCCGGGACAGACGGCCGAAGGGATCCGCCAGGAGATCCAGGTGATCGCCGGCGAATCGATCTGGGGGCCGGGCGAGGTCGCGGCGGCGGAATTCGCCGTGGAAATCCTGCAGGACGCGAAGCCCTGCGAGGTGTCGCCGGACGCGCCGATCGTGAAGCGGATCCTGAGGCACGCGCCCGACGCCAAGGTCGTCGGCAGCGGCGGCGGCACCTTCGCCAAGGACCTGGTGCTGATGGGAGTCGACGCGGTCGGCTGGTCCCCCGGAGACGAGGCGACGTACCACCAGCCGAACGAGGAGATCGAGGTGGAGCAGCTCGTGACCTTCGCGGGCAGCCTCGCCAACCTGGCGCTCGAGATCGCCAACGACAAGCAGGGATGAGGGGCAGGAGAGCGCGGCGCCCGCTGCTGCTGGCGGCGCTCCTCGGTCTCCTGGCCGGCGCGGCCGCGTGGAACGCGCCGGCGACGGCGCAGTCGACGCAGTCACCGCATGACGCGACCTCCCACGAGCCGTTCAAGGGGGTCGAGAAGTGGACGCGCATCTTCGACGACCCGAAGCGGGACGAGTGGCAGAAGCCGCAGGAGGTGGTGCTGGCCCTCGGCCTCAAGCCGGGGCAGATCGTGGCCGACCTCGGCGCCGGCACCGGTTACTTCGAGAAGCGTCTGTCGAAAGCGGTGGCTCCCGGCGGGATGGTCCTTGCGATCGACACGGAGCCTGAGATGGTGCGCCACCTCGGCGAGCGCGCCCTGCAGGAGGGGACCGCCAACGTCGTGCCGGTCCTGGCCCTGCCCCAGGAGCCGTTCGTGCCCCCCGGCCGCGCCGACTGCGTGCTGGTCGTCGACACCTATCACCACATCGACGACCGGGTGCGTTACTTCCACAGGATGAAGGAGGTCCTCGCCCCCGGCGGGAGGATCGTGATCATCGATTTCCACAAGCGGCCGCTGCCGGTGGGGCCGCCGCCGGAGCACAAGCTGCCGAGGGAGTTCGTGGTGGACGAGATGAAGCAGGCGGGCTTCGGCCTGGCGGACGAAAAGACCTTCCTGCCGTACCACTATTTTCTGATCTTCCGGCCGGAGACGCCCTGATGCTGACCACCTCGGATTTCAAGAGGGGGCTGGCGATCCAGGTGGAGGGACAGCCCTACATCATCATCGAGTACAGCGTGCAGACTCCGTCCGCGCGCGGCTCGGCAACCCTGGTGCGGATCAAGGGGCGGAACGTCATCACCGGCCAGGTGCTCGACATGACGTTCAAGTCGGGCGAGAAGTTTGAGGAGCCGGACCTGGAGCGCCGCAAGATCACGTTCATGTACGCCGACGGCGACGCGTTCCATTTCATGGACGAGGAATCGTTCGAGCAGTTCCATCTCGACCGCTCCATGATGCAGGACACCGTGCGCTGGCTGCGGGAAGGGGTCACGCTGCGCTCGATCGTGTTCCAGGGGAACGTGGTCGGCATCGAGCTGCCTCAGTTCGTGGAGCTCAGGGTCACCGAGACCGGACCGGGCGGCCGCTCCGACATGGCGAGCGGCAAGGTGACGAAGCCGGCGACCCTCGAGAACGGCACGCAGATCAGAGTTCCCGTCTACCTCGAGGGGGGGGAGACGGTGCTGGTGGACACGACCACCGGCGAGTTCGTGAAGCGGGTGTCGGAAAAATAGGAGGGGACATGAAGCTGTCGCGCAGGGCCGTCGCCGGCGCCGTCGTCGGAGCACCCGTCCTGGCGCTCGCCGCGTCGGTCGCACGGCTCGGATCGCTGTTCGGGATCAGGGAGGCGCACGCCGCGCAGGATCCGGCCCCGTCGCCGACGCCCGAGCCCGAGGACTCGGCCCTCGGGCGGTTCCTGGCCCGCGACGAGGAAGGGCTCACGGGCGAGGAGCGTCGCAAGGTCAGGAAGCAGGTGGCGCAGCTTGAGCAGTCGCTCAAGGAGATCCGCGACTTCAAGCTGACCAACGACGTCCCGCCGAGCGGCACGTTCACGGCACTCAGGACGAGGCGGCCCCATGCTCGGTGACGAGGTCCTGTACAAGCCGGTCACCGACCTGGCGAAGATGGTGCGGGCCCGGCAGGTCTCTCCGGTCGAGCTGACCCGCGCGTATCTCGCGCGCATCGAGAGATTGAACCCGAAGCTTTCCGCCTTCGCCACGGTCACGGCCGACCTCGCCCTCGGGCAGGCCAGGCAGGCCGAGCGCGAAATCGCCGCCGGCAAGGATCGCGGGCCGCTGCACGGCATCCCGTACGGCGTCAAGGACCTGGTCGCGACCAAAGGGACCAGGACGACCTGGGGGGCGAAGCCTTACGAAGACCAGGTGTTCGACCGTGACGCGGCGATCGTCAGGCGGCTCGAATCCGCGGGCGCGGTCCTCCTCGGCAAGCTGGCCATGATCGAGCTGGCCGGTGGCCTGGGCTACTCGAAGGGGGAGTCCTCTTTGCAGGGCGCGGCGCACAATCCCTGGGGACTCGATCGCTGGACCTGCGGCTCGTCCTCCGGCTCGGGGGCGGCCGTCGCCTCCGGCCTCGTGCCGTTCGCCATCGGGTCGGAAACCTGGGGTTCGATCATCTGCCCGTCGTCGTTCTGCGGCGTGTCCGGCCTGCGCCCGACCTTCGGCCGCGTGTCGCGACAGGGGGCGATGGCGCTGTCGTGGACGCTCGACAAGCTCGGGCCGATGGCGCGCTCGGCGCGCGACTGCGAGATCGTCCTCGAGCGGATCCAGGGACACGATCCGGAGGACCCGTACTCCGCCGACGAGAAGCCGGCCCCGCCCTCGGACCCGGCCGCAGTCAAGAAGATGAAGATCGGCTGGCTGCGCCTCGATTTCCAGAAGCAGGGGGACAAGTCGGTGGAGAAGGCGTTCCTCGCCGCCCTGGACGATCTGCGGCGCGCCGGCGCGCGTCTCGAGGAGGCGAAGCTCCCGGACCTCCCGTTCGAGGCGGCCGCCTCGATCGTCCTCACGGCCGAGGTCGCGACCGCCTTCGAAGATCTCCATGCGTCGGGCGGGGCCCGCAAGCTCGTCAGCCCGGACGCGCCGCTGGCGTTCGTGGTGGCGCGGGCGGTGAGCGGTCCCGACTTCGTCAAGGCGCAGCGCGTCCGCACGGTGTGCCAGAAAGCGATGGCCGATCTCTTCGCGCGCTACGACGTCCTGCTCTATCCGGGGGAGGGATACACCGCCTTCCCGCTCGACAAGGACTTCAACGAGATCGCCTGGTCCGATCCGGTCGGCGGCGCGGGGAACCTGTGCGGCCTGCCGGCGATCGCCGTGCCGTGCGGCTTCGGCGCCGACGGAATGCCGGCCAGCCTCACCGCGATGACCTCCGCCTTCGAGGAGGACAAGGGGATCTCCCTCGCCCGCTTCTTCCAGGGGATCACCTCGTGGCACCTGAAGCGGCCGCCGATCGACGGCGCCGCGGGGGCGCACGCCACCGGGACGGCGGCGGCGGGCGCGGCCGCGCCACCCCCCGTCTCCTGAGGCTGCGCATGGATCCCAAGGACCGCGTGGCGCTGATCGCCGGAGGCGCCCGCATCGGGCAGGAAGTCGCCACAGCACTCGCCCGGCGCGGCTGCCACGTCGCCCTCACCTACAACCGGTCGCGCGCGAGCGCCGAAGAGGCGGCCGGGCGGGTGCGCTCGCTCGGGTCGCGCTCCCTGATCGTCAAGGCGGACCTGTCGAGGGCGTCGGGGGCGGCCGCGGCGGTGCGGGCCGTGAAGGCGAAGCTCGGCGGCCCCGACATCCTCGTCTGCATGGCGTCGGTGTACGACCGCGTGCCGTTCGCGAAGATCGACGAGCGCTCCTTCCGCGCCAACCTGGACGTCGATCTGGCGAGCGCCTTCCACCTGGCGCGGCAGGCGGCGCCGCTGATGAAGAAGGCGGGAGCGGGGCGGATCGTCCTGTTCGCCGACTGGCTGCCGCGCAGCGGCCGGCCGCGCTACCGCGGCTACCTGCCGTACTACGTCGCCAAGGCCGCCGTGATCGGCCTCACCGAGAGCCTGGCGCTGGAGCTGGCCCCCGAGATCCTGGTGAACGCCGTCGCACCGGGACCGATCCTCAAGCCGCCGGGGTTCAGCGCCAAGGCCGATCGCGCCGTGCGCCGCGTGACCCCGCTCGGACGCTGGGGCGGCCCGGAGGAGATAGCCCGCGCGGTGCTGTTTATGGTCGAGACCGGGTTCGTCACTGGCGAATGTCTCCGTGTGGACGGCGGACGCCACCTGAATTGAGCCGAAACCTCGCCGCCGCGGCGACCGTCTGAAGAGCGCCTGTTCAACCGGGCAGGGCTGTTGTAGTATTCCCGCCCCCACAAGGAGGATGCACGACGATGAACAGATTCAACGCCGTCCGCAACCTGGCACTGGGTGCCTTCGCCGTCTCGGCCCTGGGCCTGGCCGTCACACCGGCCGTCGCCGCCCCCGAGACGTACGCGATCGATCCGGCCCACAGCGCCGTCACCTTCTCCATCCGGCACCTGTTCAGCCGGGTGCCGGGGCGGTTCACCAAGCTCGAGGGGAAGATCGTCATGGACCGGGACGACTGGACCAAGAGCACCGTGCAGGTGGCGATCGATGCCGGCAGCGTCGACACCAACGAGCCGGCGCGCGACAAGCACCTGCGCAGCGACGCCTTCTTCGACGTCGCCAAGAACCCGAAGATCACCTTCCAGTCCGTGTCGGTGAAGCAGGTCGCGCCGAACAAGCTGCAGGTCGCCGGCAACCTGACCATCCGAGGCACCACCAAGCCGGTGGTGCTCGACGTCGATGTCCTCGGCTTCGGCCCCGGCTACGGCGGCGGATACCGCGGCGGCTTCGAGGCGCACACCCGGATCAACCGGCAGGACTTCGGCGTGGCCTGGAACGACGTGGTCGAAGGGGGCGGCGCCGTCCTGGGGGACGACGTCGACATCACGATCAACATCGATGCGGCGAAGGAGATGCCCAAGCCGGCGCCGAGCCCCGCTCCCAAGAAAGGGCGCTGACCGCCCGCCCGGGTCATTCGCCCGGGACCAGGTCGCACGACGTGACGACCGCGGCCGTGTCGCCCAGGTGACGGGTCGCGCCTGCCCCCGCTTCGAGGACGTGCTCCTTCAGCGCGTCCGCCGCGTAGCCGGACGGCGCGAAGATCACCATGACCAGCGCGCGGGTCGACGGCGTGACCGACGTGCGCAGGGAGTCGGAGGTCGGGTTCCCGAACGGCCCCTGTGCGTCGACGAGCACCGGCCGTCCCTCCAGGTGGACCTCGTCCTTGCGGATGCCGGCGTATGTCTCCCCGGGGCGGCCGCGCCTCAGGGTCACAGGCGGATCGACGCGGTCGGCGTCGTACAGGCCGATCGGCAGAAGGAAGCGGAGCGCGCACAGGTTGCAGAGATCCACGGCGTTCAGGATGCGCGGCAGCCCCTTCCCCTGCAGGACGCGGCGCAGGAGCGCCTCCGACGAGGGGCGTGTGTGCGTCGGGTCCATCCCGAAGGCGCGGTACAGATCGCGCGCCGCCGCGAGACCGGGGATCCCGCCGGGCGCTTGACCGGCGTGCGCCGACAGCAGGGCGGAGGCGGTCGTCTCCATCTCGGCGACGAGCGCCTCGCCGGCCGGGCCGACCGCGACCGGCGAGGCGTGCATCACGCCGGCGCGCACGCGCGATCGCGCGTCGTCGTCAATCCGCAGCAGCGCTTCGCGTTCCCACACGCCGCACCTCGCATTCAGGAGATCCGCGCTCCAGGCGCGCGCGGCCCGGAGACACCGTCCGTCATCGCGCAGGCGTCGTACGGGTCCTGGCCATGCCCCACGGCGACGGCAGCGGCCCGGTGAACAGCAGATCGTAGTCGACGACGGCGTGGATCGAGGGGTACCCCTCGAAGTACGCCGCCATCCCGGCGGTGTTCACGAGGAACGTGGGGTCGATCCGCGACAGATCGACCGTCACGGTCGCGGCGCCGATGCGCTCGAAGATCAGCGACCTGAGATGGCGACTCACGCCGACGTTGAGCCGGCGCAGCGCGGCGTTGTAGTGGCACTGCACCAGAAGCGGCACGTCGAGCGGAAGCGTCGTCTCGGCCGAGTTGAACGCGAAGTTGAAGAAGGCGTTGTCCCCGACGTTCCCACCGAACACCGAGGGGGACACGAACGGCCCGCCGAACGCCGTCACGTTCGGGAAGTAGTCGAACTCGACCAGGTCGAAGCTGTCCGAAGGGAAGGCCGTGCGATTCAGCCCGGTCCGTGCGGCGTTCCAGAGGCCGAAGGCGATCTGGGAGAACCCGTTCGGGTCGGCGAAGTATCCCTGCGAGCGGATCGTCAGGATCGCGCCGAAGTCGAAGTCGGCATCGAGAGAGAACACCTGGCCGGTCGAGGTCGACAGGCGCGCCGTCGGCAGAGTCGTGTCGTAGACGACCCGCAGCGTCCCGTCATGGTCGCCCGGGAAGTGCGACGGCTCGTCCGCGAGGAAGGTGAAGCGGGAGGCGACGTCCCCCTCGCCGATGAAGATGTTCCTGCTCTGTCCCGTGAGCGGGTCGGCGTCGAACCTCTCCACCATCTGGGCGGACAGGGGGGACAGCGAGGCGGCGGCGACGAGGACGAGAACGACTCCGAGCGCGGTGCTCCGGACAGGGTGCTCGATGCGGCGTGCGAGCGTCATGGCAGGCTCCTTGTGAGAATGGCGAAAGAGAACGGCGGCAGCCGCGCCGGCAGGGCGGCGACCAGACCACCGGTCTCGGCGTTGAAGATCAGGACACGGGGCGTGAAGAAGTTGCTGTCGGCGACCAGGAGGAAGCCGTCGCCGTCGGTCTCGATCGAGGCGATCTCGCCGGCGCTGTCGAAGATCGTCCCCAGAATTTCGCCGGTCGTCGGATCGAACATCTTGACGTAGTTGTGGAACGAGGCGTCGGAGACGACACAGTAGCCGCGCGTCGCCGAGTGGACGGCGACGGCGGAGACGTTCCCTCCCAGGTCGTCGTCATCGACGAGCAGACCGCCGCCCCTGCGGGTGATCGGGTCGATCGTCTCGATGCCGCCGCTCAGGACGGGCAGCGGGCCGGCGCGGCCGGGGAAGAGACCGGCCAGGCCGACATAGATGAGGCCGGTCGAGGGGGCGTACGACAGCGACTCGAAGGGGTTCTGGCCCACCAGGTCGATGACGTCCACCACCTGTCGCAGGACCGGATCGACGACCACGACCCGCCCGTTCATGAACTCGCTGAAGGAGGCGTTGGCGTCCTCCATCGTCACGTAGATCAGACCGTCGTGCAGAAGGGCCTGATCGGGGCGCGCCAGGTGGTCGGCGTTCCTGGCGTAGGGGGCGAGATCGATCCGGTCGATGATCTCCCCGGTCGCGAGATCCAGCACGGCGACGTCGTTGAACGCGGCGCCGTAGCGTGTCACGAACGCCGTGCCGGCGTCGCCGACGGCGCCGGGGGGCGGGACCACGAGGTCGTGAGGATTGGCCAGGTTCCCGACTGAGCGCTCGAACAGAGTCGCGAACGAGCCCTCGGGATCGAGCCCCTGGATGTTGTCGAAGGTGAAGCGGTTGACGACGAACGGCCGGCCGTCCTCCACGCGCGCCACCGGGTCGCTGCTGATCACTTCGACGTCGTCGTTGGAGGTCACGAGTGTGTCGTAGCGGACCGAGATGACCGCGACTTTCCCGATCGGCCCCTGCAGATCGGTCCCCGCAACCAGGTACCGCCGGCGCTTCACCGCCACGAATGTCCCCGGATCGGGGATACCGAACAGAGAGGCCGCGCCCGCCACCCGCCGCGCTCCGTCCTGGGCGCTGCCGGTCAGACCGACGAGCAGCCCGGCGTTGCCGACGCGGATCGGCCCGAACAGGTTCGTCGCCAGGACACCGTCGCCGTACGTCCCCCCGATCGCGATCGGCTGCATCGCCTCGAACGCCTGCGGCACGCCCCCTGCGGCGACCGACGTGATGCGCGCCTTCGCCTCGAAGGCCGGGTCGTCGTCCCGCAACGAGGCGTCGTCGAAGGTCAACTCGATATCGAGATCGATGCCGCGGTAGGTCAGCCCCGAGACGATGATCTCGGTGCTGGGAAACGTCACGGAGACGTCGTAGATCGGCGCGAGACGAGCCGTCTTCGGGCCGGGCAGGACATCGATCGCCCGCGCTCCCGGGCCGCAGCCGGCGAGCCAGGCGGCCGCGGCGCACGCCAGGAGCGGTCTCAGAACTCCCACGACATCCTCGCGTCGACGCTGCGGCCCGGGAGCGGATAGCGCGCGTAGTCGAAGGTCTTCTCGTTGCCGATGTTCTTGATCTCGAACGTCGCTGTGAGCCCCGGGCGGACCCGCAGGCGGTAGCCGGCGTCGTGCAGGTAGCGCGCCGGCAGCATCTCGCTCTTGGTGTTCGGCGTGTCGATGAAATTCCGGCCGACGTAGGTGAAGTCGTAGAAGACGCGGCCGCGCCCCGCCTCGAGCAGACCCCCGGCGCTCACTTCGTCCTGCGGTCTGCCGGGCAGGATGTTTCCGTCGGTGTACAGACCGCTGATGTCCCTCGGCACCTGGTGCGTGACGTTCAGGCTGCCGTTGAAGCGTCTCCCCAGCCCGAGAAGAAACGTCAACTCCAGCCCCGTGATGCGCGCTCTGGACATGTTCTGGGCGCGCACGATGCTCTGGGACTGCGGGACGAACTGGATGAGGTCTTCGGCGATCGTCTCGAAGAGCGTCGCCTCCACCTGAGCCAGGCGCAGGCGGCCCGCGGAGCGCCGGCGCGCGGCGATGATCCCGAGATCGGCGCTCCTGCCACGCTCGGGGGAGAGGGCCGGGTTCCCCACGACCGACCCGCGGTCGCCGAACAGCTCGATGAAATCGGGCAGCCGGAAGAAGCGGCCGTAATTCCCCTTCAGAGTCACGCTGTCCCCCGCCCGAAGGCGGAAACCGATCTTCCCGGTGAGGGAGTCGTCGCCCGACAGCCGCGCCACGAGCCCCCCGGCGTCCCCCGGACGGTAGACGCTGTCGTACGTCTCGTAGCGCAGCGACGGGTTGATCACGAGCACGTCGGCCGCGAGCGCGACCTGGTCCTCGAACGTGACGACCGTGGTGTTGCGCGCCGCGCGGCCGATGTCCTGGGGCCCCTGGATGGCGCGGTCCTGCAGGTCGGCGGTCTCCCTCGATCTCGACGCGAGAAAGGAGATCGCCTGACGTCGCGTGGCGGCCAGAACGAATCCCGCCTCCCCCCCGAGCGACGAGGTGAGATCGATGGCGTCGACCGGCACTCCCGACAGGCCCCCCTGGCCGTTCCGGTCGTCGAACTCCTCGCGGTTGCGCGTGACGTCGACAGCCGCCCGCGCCAGCAGACGGCCGCCGAAGAGACCGGGCACCTCCAGCTCCGGCCGCACCAGGACGCGCCAAGTCGTATAGCGCGCGTCCCGCGACAGGCAGCAGTCGAGACCCGAAACTCCCTGCCCGCGCGCCAGCAGGTCGGTGGAGAGCGTGAACCGGCTGCGCGGCCCGCTCTTGAGCGCGAGCCTGCCCGACAGATGGCCGCGGCGGAAGTCGTTGTTGACGCGGCGGGTGGTGACGTCATCGGAGGGATCGTGCGGCGTGCCGTTGTTGTCGAGGAAGAGAAAATCGCCCCGGCCCACCGCCGAGTCGAATCCGAGCAGGTAGTCGGCGCTCCCGCGGGCGCCTGTGACCGAGGCGATCGCCTCGCCCGACCCGAACGAGCCGGCCGAGACCGATACGGTCGAGGCCGGCGCGCCTGTCGGCCGGCGTGTGTGGATCATGACCGCCCCGCCGATCGAGGCGGCCGGCAGCCCCGCCGGCGTGAATCCGCGGTACACCTCGATCGACTCGACCTGCCCGAGCGGCAGGTCGGCGAGGTTGACGCCCCCTCCGAGCGCGTGGTTCAGGGGGACGCCGTCGAGATACACCATCACCTGCTCGGCGCTGGAGCCGCGGATAGAGACCGTCGCGAACTCGCCCCCCAGGCCGCGTACCTGCACGCCGACCAGATCGCGCAGAAGCTCCGGCACCGAGGTGATCCGATCCGCGAAGTCCTCCGCACGGATCACGGTCGCGAAGGCGGTCGTGTCCAGGACCGCCGCGTCGTCGGCGCTGCCGCGGACTTCGATGGTCTCGACCGGCCCCTTGGGCGCCGCGCCGCCATCGTCCGCGCGTGCCGCCCCGGTGAGCAGGACGAGCAGGGCCGGCAGGAGGAGGGCGTGAGGCCCCGCCCTTCCGCCTCGGGTGCGCGCGCTCATGGACAGCCGCCGGAGGCGGGGACGCGCCGGTCGTGCGCGGACGAGAAGCCGTATCCCAGGCCGCTTCCGGCGGGATTCTGGCGCACCAGATAGAAGAACGCCGCGCCGGTGAACGGGGCCGCCGCGTCGGCCAGGCCGCGCGTCGTCAGATCGGTCGAGTCGTTCTCGATGCAGGTGACCACACCGAGATCGACGAGTCCGCCCGAGGCGTGCAGCGCGGCGACGTCGCCGCGGATGACGTCGTAGGTGACCCCGGTGCCGAGGAAGTTCCAGCGCACCACCGTCGGCGAAGGATCCGCCACCTCAAGATTGAGGACCGGCACGAAGAACGGATCGGCGGCGGCTCCGGCGGGATTGCGGCACGAGGCCGCCTCGTCTCCGTCGGTCACGCCGTCGCCGTCGCTGTCGATCCGCGCCGGGTCGGTGAGATAGAGGTAACGCTCCGCCTCGTCGGAGAGACCGTCCCCGTCGCTGTCGGTCTCCGCAGAGTCCAGGATCGCCCGGGAATGGATCGCCGCGACTGCGTCGAGATCGAGCCCCTCCGAGGCGCCGGGAATGCCGATCGGCAGGTTCGGATCGGTGATGCGCACGAAACGGGCCCGGGCGAGCCCGACGGTCGCGAGATCGAATGCATCCCCGCCGTGCCCCGAGACCCCTCCGGGCGCTGTCGGATCGAAGACGAGCGGATCGTCCGGTACCGTCCAGTTGCCGATGAAGGACGGCGTGATCCCCATGAGACCGATGAGCCGGCGCAGGAGCGTCTTGTCGGTGCACAAAGAGGTCACCTGCGACAGCGCCGAGGCGTCGTAAGGAAACATCCTGAAATTTACGCCGTCCTCGCTGACCTCGACGATTCCCGGCTCGGCGAACACGCTGTACGGATCGGCGTCGCTCAGCGGCACCGACGTGCAGAAGAACGGATTCTCGAAGAGGATGAGGTCCGGACCGGGACCGTCGACGATCTCGTTGTTCGTGAACTCCAGCGTGATCCGCCCGCCGTGCCCCAGAGACATGACGGCGAGCGATCCGTTCGTCGGGGTCGAGCCGCCGGGCGGGCCGAGGACGATCCCCGGCTCCCACGTATTCGTCGCCGGTGGCGCGCTGACCGTGCCGACGGTGAACGAAACGATCTTGTCGGGAAAGCAGTCGGTCGTCGCCTGGGCGCGTGCAGACGTCGCGCGCGACAGTGCGACGAGCAGAATCACGACGGCGGTGGGGAAACGGGCGGATCGAGCCATGGCAGCCTCCCTCGAGGCGAAGCATCCTCGCGGGCAGGTTTCCTGGCTCGCGGCTTTCTACTCGCCGGCCCTTCCCAGGAGCCTCAGGCTCCCAGTGGGATTCTCCGGCTTTCGGTACCGCTCACAGTTGCGGGGCAGCGGGGGTTTCACACCCCCTTCCCTTTTCAATCATCCCGGCGAGGTGCCGGAACGATCGCCCACGATGCGAAATGTCAAGGAACGAAAGCGCCCTCTATATACCTCGGGCGGCTGGTGCTGTCAATCGTGAAGGCAAGAACTTAACGGCTAGTCCTGGACATTGAAACCGATTGGCAACGCCATTCGGATGGTCATGTCCGGCCAGATCACAAGCACTGCGTCGCCGGTTCGTCCGGTGCTGTCTCTGAGATGGTAGTGCACAGTCACGCGTTCAGCCGATAGGGATTGTCCACTGAAGACAGGCTCGTCCCAGACGAGCGACATGTTGAGCCGGCAGGACTCATCCTCGCAGAGTCCGTTTATCTCACGGCTCAGTCGCAGCGGCGTAGTGTCGAAGGTCGCGGAAGCCGACTGGGGTCCGCCCGAGGGCAGACTCGAGACAGTCGTCCTGGTCGGATACTCGATCGACGTGAGCCTCGGTGGCAGACGTAGAGAAAACCAGTTCACGTCGATCCGAACGATCTGAAGATCGGTCCCTGAAGTATTGACGAGGTCCCAGGAGAGCTTCCTGTTCTCCTCTGTCGTGATGACCAGCGGCGTCGTCGTGCTCAACCCTCCCTCCGGCCTGGACTTGACGAAAAAGTCGGTGGTCCTGAAGGTGTTGCACCCCTCGGCGGTCGTCAGTCCCCAATATATTCGGTAATCTCCGGCACCCGAGACCCTTGTATCCCAAGTCGGGAACAAAAAGGGGACACCTGCACTCTGATGATCGTAGACGACAGAGTCGAGGTCATCCTTGCGAACCACCCGAACCCTCGCCCTCGGATATCCCCTCCGGGTATCTGGACGAAGGATCATAGGAATAATCCCGGAGCCCGAGTCCCCATCCCTCGGGGTAAGATCCAGGACCGCCTCAACTTTGCAAGAAAGACCGCCTGGATCTGATCTCCCACTTTCATTTCCACAGCGATCTGCAGCAGTGACTGCATAATAGAATTGCCACCCACGGATTATGTCGCTCTGTTCAGACACGTCCAAGACATCGTTATAAGAAGGCGATGCACTGTCGACCGCAGCTCGCAACGAGAATGTCTTGAGATTCAGGTTGGATGTTGAAAGATCAGAAATGCTCCTATACAGGTAGATCCTGTATTGATCGATAAACACCGGTCCCCCGTTAAGGTCAGAACGGACGGGTTTCCAGGAGAGGGCAGTCTGGTCCTCCGAGAGTCGAAAGACAGTCAGAGCGACCGGGGCTGATGGAGAAACGCTTGTCTCCGCTCGTCCTTCAGCGACGAGAGAGGCGACGCTCGTCACGGCGCAATTGTCGACGGCGATAAGCCTATAGTAATAGGTCAAACAATTTGCCACATCATGGTCAACATAACGGCTGGTTCCGGCGCCTATGGTTGCGATGAGGTTGCCGCTATCGCTTGGAATGAAACCAGGCGTAGAGGCGCGGTATAGCTTGTAGCCGTTGAGGTCCCGTATTACGGTCGTATGATCGACAACGTCTAGGTCATCAGGGATCAGCATGGTGTTACTCACGACTGGTGACCATTGGAGTTCGATATGGTTGGCCAAAGCAGTGTGTGGTGCCCCGCCCGTTGCGACCAGGTCAACCGGGGCACGAGGCGTCGTCGCATCCGTGACTTGGACGCAAGGAGCGGCGGAGGCCGAGGACCAATTGCTGGGCCCCCCGGGTATGAACCGAGTTCTGACCTGAAAACAATAGGTGGCTTTCTCGGTGAGGCTGGTGAGATAGCCGTGAAGGTGGTGATCAATGCCCGAAGCCTGAACGGATGGATAAGAAAATGCTTTCGTCCGCGGCTCCGAGGCGACGCCTTTCTCCCAGTATCTTATGTCGAAGCCACGGATGTCGTCGTGGGGCTCATCGGCCTCCCAGGTGACCAATACGCTCCGACAGTGTCCGGCCACGGCGCGAACGGCCTTAGGGACGACGGGGGCTTGAGTGGAGGTATCAGCAATCCCGACTCTGCCCAAGTTGCCAGGTGTGATCATGGAAGAGAGAGAGAATCCTTCGGCTCTTGAGACTCTCCTTCCTACGGGGTGCTTGCCCGATTCAGAGGATTCCTGTGGTGGCATCCCCGTCAGTGTAATCTTGATGCTGCGAATCCGGGCCCGGGTGACTATTCCAGTATCGCCGCCGCCGATGTCGTCGACGGGGTCTTGAGGTGTGCCGGGACTCAGCAGTCGTCCTTCATGATCATAGTATTGGAGTGTCAAGCTGCGGATATTGTCGGCGATGGACTCAAATAGAAAATTGGACGGCGCTTGAGGCGCAGAAGGGAAGAGACCGCCTGTGTTCCGGAGAGTCACTCTGTACAAAGTGTAGGGCGGCTCATCATGAACTAGAGAAACGACCGGTACGATGATGGTCCTCGGAATCTTAGATCTCGGTTCATCAGCGTCGAGCTGAAGAGCGAGACTGTTCGAGTGCTGTTGCTGCGGCTTTGCCAGCACATAGGATACAATCTCGTCGTTCCCGATTGACACAATCCTGTAGTGCGGCGGCGCCAAGGCGAGTTCGGGTACGGTGTTCTCAGGTGAGCGATCGGAGTCGAGGTCCGCGCGAAATGTGATTGCGGTGTCCCAGGCTCCTTCGATCTGTTCGTCAGGACGGGTCAGGTCTCCATCGGGGTTCGAGTTGAACCCCGCCAACCCAATCTCAGAAACCAGACGATCAAACCCCAGACGTACATTCTGTTGATCAAGCACCTGCTGCTCTCCGGTTCGATACGAACGTGTGGCACCGGAATATACGGCGAGAGCCACGGCGATCGCCAAAGCGAACACGGCGATGGCCACCAGCAGTTCCACGAGGCTGAAGCCGAGTGGTATTCCACCTGCTTCGCTTGGAGGATGCTGAAGCGCATAGTCGCACGTGACTCGGCTCGCTCTGCGAATTCGGTTGCTCCAGGGAATCATCGACGATGGGAGGCCGTCCAAGGAAGAGGCGCTCATTTCATGGGCTCGAGGCAGACGGAAGGAATGGTCGGCCGCACACTCGCTCTCTGACGGAATTCCTCGGAACTCAAATCTAAGCATTCGAAGACAATGTGCAACCTGAATCGGTGGGGCTCGAACTGAGCATACCGCTACGCGTCACACGTCATCGGGTAAGCGGAGCTTGTCCGGAGCTCGGGACACCATCATTAGGAGACTCCATCGCTGAATGGACACAGGGGCCCCCACTTCGGTAAGCTGACGGGCATGTTCGGCGCCCGTCGCGTACTCGTCGAACTTGCCCTCGCCATCATTCTGATGCCGTGTCCGCTCCTCCTCTCGGCGGATACGACCGCCGAAGGGGACGGCTGGGCGGCGGAGACCAGGATCCGCAAGGATGGAGCCCGCGTGGAGGCGGTCTGGGAGATCCGCCTCTCCCGCTCGCGTTTCAATCCGGAAAACTTCCAGGAGCTGCGAAAGCTCTGGAACGCGGCCTCCCTCTTGGACAGCGACATCGCTCAATTCATGCCGTGACCTCCGCGCGCGTCGTTCAAGTATGTGTCCTGGCGGCCGTCGCCGTCCTGTCGTGCGCCCGGTGGCCATCGGAGCCTGACTGGCCTGGCGACGCCTGGCCCCTGTCGACGCCGGAGGAGCAGGGGATGGACTCCGCGGCCCTGGCCTCCCTCGATTCCGAGTTTGCGTCGGGACAGCACGGGTACATCGACGGGATGCTGGTCATCCGTCACGGCCGCATCGTCCTCGACCGCACGTACACCAACGACTACGTGAAACTGTTCGAGGGGAAGGACCCGGTGCGCGGGGCGTACAACTACTACGACCCCGACTGGCACCCGTGGTTCAGGAAGAGCGACCTGCACACGCTGCAGTCGGTCACGAAGAGCGTGACCTCTGCGGCGATCGGCGTGGCCATCGCGCGCGGCGAGATCCCGGGTGTCGACGTCCCGATCCTGAAGTATTTCGATGCCGGCGCCGTCGCCAACCTGGACGATCGCAAGCGGAGCATCCGGCTGCGCGATCTCCTGACGATGACGGCGGGGTTCCACTGGGACGAGGACTCGGTGCCGTACACCGACCCGCGCAACACCTGCGCGGCGATGGAGGCGAGCCACGACTGGGTGAAGTACGTCATCGATCAGCCGATGGACCAGGCGCCGGGGAAGATATTCCTCTACAGCAGCGGCGTGAGCCAGCTCCTGTCCCACATCCTCTTCAAGGCCACGGGCCGGCAGGTGGACGCGTACACGGAGGAGCACATCTTCCATCCGATCGGCATTCAGACTTATTACTGGAAGCACACGCCGACCGGTCTTCCCGACACCGAAGGGGGGCTGTACCTGTCCCGGAAGGACCTGGCGCGCTTCGGCTACCTGTACCTGCACGACGGCGTCTGGAACGGAAGACGGATCCTCCCCTCGGCCTGGATCGCCGAATCGCTGAAGCCGTGGGTGACTCCGGGGGATATGGAAGCGTCCGGCGTGCGTTACGGCTACCAGTGGTGGCTGATGCCATACGGAAGCGCGGGGGCGCGCGCCGCCACCTGCTGGGGGTACGGCGGACAGTTCCTGTTCGTGGTCCCCGAGCACGACCTGGTGGCGGTCTTCAACGGCTGGAACATCTACGACAAGCCCGAGCTGGAGCCGAAGATGGCTCTCGATCGAGTGCTGGCGGCGATCCGCGCACCGCATTGATGGCCGGGCCCCGGCTCCGGGGCCCGGCCTTTGAGGATCCACGCCGCGAGCTACCCTTCCCTCACGGCGTCCGGAAGTCGATCTCCCACGAGTTGAGCGTCCCGACGTCGATCGCCGCCAGGTCACGGACCTTCAGCTTCCAGGCGCCGGCGATCGCCTTGCCGTTGAAGGCGGAGAGCGACTGCGCCGGGGCCGTCAGGTCGGGATAGACCGTGACGATGTTGTCCGCGCTCCCGCCGGCGCGGTTGTGCAGCAGGACTGCGGTGTTGTCCGGTCCGATGAGCGACACCTCCAGGTCCCCCTGGTAGGTGTGGGTGATGTTGACCCGGACGCGCAGGTCGGCGACCGTACCGGTCGCCGCCACGTTGATCGTGCTGGTCACACCCGTAGTGTTGTTGTCGGGTATCGCCAGGCCGGGGGAGGCGGTCGAGTAGCCGTTGAACGCCAGTTTCCACGAGTTGAGCGTCCCCGTATCGATCGCCGCGAGGTCCCGCACTTTCAGCGTCCAGGCCCCGGACGTGTTCTTCCCGTTGAACGCGGTCAGGGATTGGTTCGACCGTGTGGTGATGTTGTAGGTCGTCACGATGTTGTCGGTGCCGCCGCCCGTGCGGTTGTGCAGCAGGACCGTCGTGTTGTCGGGAGCGATGAGCGACACTTCGAGATCACCCTGGTAGGTGTGGGTGACGTTCACGTACACGCTCACGCTCGTGATCGTCTCGGACCCGGCGACCGAGATCGTGCTGGTGACCCCGGTGGCGCTGTTGTCCGGGATCGGCAGGTTCGGTGTTGTGGAGAAGGTCAGGACCTGGTTCCCGCCCCCGGCCGCCTGCACGTTCAGGGAGACGGTCGTGGAGTGGGACAGCGCCCCGCTCGTCCCGGTGATGGTCAGCGTGTAGGTCCCGGCAGGGGTCGTCCCCGCCGTCGTCACACTGAGCGTCGAGCTCGTCGAGCCGTTCGCCGGCGGCGTGATCGGGTTCGGCGAGAAGGAGCCGGTCGCACCGGAGGGAAAACCGCTCACGGAAAGCGTCGTCGCCGCGCTGAAGCCGTTGACGCTGGTCACGGTCGTGGTGTAGCTCGTGGAGCCGCCCTGGGGGACGGTTTGCGAGGCGGGTGTCGCCCCGATCGTGAAGTCGGGAGTCGGGGCCGCCTGGGTGCCGTTGTAGACGAACAGGGCGAAGTCCTGGTCGGTCGTGTCGGCGTTGCCGGGGACGCCGTCGCCGTTGATCCCGATGGCCCGCACGGTGATCGAGAAGCTCCCGGTCGTGCCGGCGGGGAGGAACACCGCTTCGGTATTGTCGCGGTTGTCGGCGGTCCCGCCGCTGATCGATCCCGACCCCGAGAAGACGTTCCCCCGGTAGAGGGTCCCGTTGATTGTCACCTCGAGATCGAGGTCGTTCACCCAGGCGTTGCCGCTGGTGGCGCCGGGAGCGTCGGTCCACGCCAGCATGACCCGGAACGGCAGCGACGAGCTGGCGATGTTGCCGGTCACGTTGTATGTCTGCCCCGCCGACCCGAACACCTGCGACTCGTCGACCCGGATGTTCGATGCGTTGTCGAAGGCGCGGCCGAGGTCGAGCCGGCCGTACCCCTGGTTGTTCGAGGGGAGCGTGTCGTTCGCCCCGACACCGGTCATATAGGCCGGGGTCGCCATCAGGAACGCTTTGGTCATCGCCGGGGAGGGGCTGCCCCATCCCTGGTTGGTGAACCACTGGCGGGCCAGCGCGGCGGCTCCGGCGATCCCTGGCGTCGAATGGGACGTTCCGGAGGACCAGGCGTAGAGCGTCTGTCCCGCAGGCCAGTACTGGTTGCACACTCCGGACCCGTCGTAGTTCGCGCTCCTCGACGCGGCACCCTGGATGTGCGTTCCGGGGGCCATCAGGTCGGGTTTCTTCCGTCCGTCCGAGGTCGGGCCTCGGCTGCTGAAGCTGATGATGTCGCGCGCGTTGTCGGCCCCGGTGTTGGCGATGCCGCAGCCGTCGGTCCCGGTCTGCCGGAAGTTCTCGGACGCCCCGGCGGTGAGGACGTTCTTCGCGGTCCCGGGCGCCGATACGGTGTTCGCTCCGGAGCCGGCGTTGCCGGCGGCGAAGACGATCGTCATCTCCTGGTTGCCGGTGCTCCCCGCGACGGCGTCGCGCGCCAGGATGTCGTAGGAACGGGAGTCGGTCGTGTACTGGTTCGCACCCGTGCCGGTGAGACCCCAGGAATTGCTGCTGATGCGGGCACCGCTGTTGTAAGCGTTCGCGATCAGTGTCGCGTAGCCGGTCGAGGTGAACGCGCCGGCGTTGCTGAAGATCTTCGAGGCTCCGAGACGCGCGTACGGCGCGAGCCCGAGACCGTACTGATAGCCCGCCGTGTCCTCGAAGGCGGAGTTCCCCTGGGTGTCGTTGTAGCCGCCGACGATCGCGGCATTGATGTTCCCGTGACCGGCGCCGCTCTCCCCCGAGGCGTCGCCGGAGTAGTTCAGGACGTAGGTGACCCGCGACGTTCCGCCCGCGTCCTTGAAGTCCTGGTGGACGTCGGTGGTCGAGCCGCGGTCGATGCCGTCGTCGGCCACGTCGACGGTGAACGGGAAGTTCGACGTGAACCCTCTGCCTCCGAGCCAGGCCAGATAGCCCGGGGCGGACGGCTGGCTGCCGGTGCCGTCGAGGTTCCCGGCCATGATCTGCCCCTGGCGCTCGTCCATCTTGATCTTCGGAAGGCACGGCTCGATCCAGAAGACGTCGGGCTGCGCGGCCAGACGCGTGACCAGCCGGGCGGGGACCCGCACGCGCACGTCGCGCATGCCGCCGAGGCTGACGTCGTCCATCAGCACCCGAGCCGCCTGCGCCTTGAGGTCGGCGGCGGTCCGCTCGGCGCCGTCGTGCTCGACGATCTGCACGACCACGTCCACCGCCTTGTCGTCCCGGGCGATGGCGTCCTCCAAGTCGGCGGAGATCCGGTAGGCGGGATGGTACGCGCCGGCCCACTGGACGTGACTCATGGGTCGACCCGCCTCCCGCGACAACCGCTGCCAGGCGGCCGGCGCCGCGAACAGGGCGTAGGTGTTGCTGGGGAGATAGGCCACGATCGCGGCGTCGCCGCGCGCCGTGAGATCGGCGAGCCACTCGTCCTTGGCCGGACCGACCAGCTGCGCGAGATAGAGCTGACGATCGTACCGTCCCGGCGTGTCGACGCGGTCCCACGGCAGGTCCTTCGGCTCGCCCACCCGCGTATCGATGAGCCAGCGATTGACCGCGACGAGGTCGAGATCGTCGCGCAGCGCGGCGCCGGACAGGTCCGCCTCCCCGAGCGCCGGCATCGCCCGGTCGTCCACCACCAGGAGCTGGAGCGTTCCGTAATCGATCCGACGCTGCACGACGCCGAGAGCGGCCAGACGCTCGAGCGCCTGACGATCGTCGGTGCGGATCAGCAGCTTGTGCGGTCCGGAATCGTGCGCCTGCCGCGCCGGGATCCCGGCGCGCGCCGGCAGGGAGGGGGATCCTCCTTGCGCGACCGCGAAGGCGAGGATCGCCGGGACCGCCAGGAGACAGCCCAGCGCCAGGACGATCCGGAACGAACCACGCCGCCTGCGGGTGTCTGGCCCAAGGCCTCGCCGTGATCGCGTCCATCCAGTCGACATCGTTGCCCCCTCCTCTCGAGAGACGAAGCGTGCGGTACGCTGGATCTGTGTGTGGTCGGCGCGCCGGTGAAAACCGCTCCTATCTACCCGGTATTTCGTCTGCTGTCGAGTCGGGTATTCACCTCATAAGACTCGGTGGAACCCCCTATGCGGGGTCGGTGGGTTGCTCCGCGCGCCGCTTCAGCGCGCGATTCATCTCCTCGAATCCGGCGCGCGTCGCCGCGAGCACGACGCGACCCAGAACGGGGACGAGGACTCCGCGAAACGTCTCTCTCTGCGAGAACCGCACCCGGCCGGCGGCGAGGGGGGCTATCGAGAAGACGTGCTCGCCGTCGAAGATCCCGGGCAGCAGGAGGCGACCCCGCCAGCGCAGCTCGCGACGCGCCTCGGCCCGCAGGACTCGCGTGCGCAGAGTCACCGTGCGGCCCCCCGGCGCGCGGATCGCGACGGCGAGACGCGCGCCGGCTCGGGCTTCGCCCCGGACGGAGCGGATGAATGGATTCCAGTCGGGGTAGGTGTCGAAGCGGGTGAGGACGCTCCAGACGCGCTCCGCCGGTGCATCGATTCCGATATCGCTGAGGACGTACGAATGAAATGGATGGCCCCGGAGGGGGAGGATCCTGGGGAGGGCCGACGCCTCGTACTCGAAAGCACCGCTTCCGGCCATCCGCGCGGCCGCCCCCTTCCAGGATTCGACCGAGGCGCGGAACGACCGCAGCTCCGGAAAGAATGCGTCCGCCGGGACCGCGGCGAGCTTCGCGACCCCCTTGCTCAGGAGGGACACCGTTCCCGAGGGCTGGCCGCACTGCAGCTTGTGAAACCCCGCGGCCACCTGGATGAGTCCGTGCAAAAAGACCTTGTCTTCGTCGCGCGCCCGGCGCCAGGCGTCCTCCCAGACTTCGTGGGCCTCGAAGAACTGCCCGCGGTCGAACAGGACGATCCCGTCCTCGAGAAGACGCACCAGTCTCCGGTCCATGCCGGGACTTTAGCGCACCTCGGGGATGCGGGGCCGGCCCGTCCTGATCTACAATCACGCCACCGTGAGACGCCACTTCATCCTGACCGCCATCGGAAAGGATCGCCCCGGGATCGTCGCCGACCTGGCGGAGATGGTGTTCGATCTCGGCTGCAACCTCGAGACCAGCAGCATGATCAACCTGGGAAGCGAGTTCGCCACCATGATCCTGTTCTCCGGCCAGGGGGACGATCTCCTGCAGCGGCTGCACATGACGTGCAAGCACCTGGAGTACGAGCAGGGGATGACGATCTTCATCAAGCCGATCGAGGAGGGGGCCGGGCCGGCATCCCCCGCCGCCGGGCGGCCGTACCGCCTGAAGACGATGGGGGAGGACAAGGCCGGGATCGTCGCCCGCACGGCGCGCGCCATCGCCGACGCCGGCGGCAACATCCTCGAGCTGACGTCGCACCTGAAGCCGGCCGCCTCGACCGGCACGCCGCTCTATGAGATGGAGATGCGCTTCGACCTGCCGCGCGCGGCCGATCTCGAGGCGCTGCGCCGGAAGCTCCAGGGGATCGAAGAGTCGCTGCACGTCGACATCACGCTGGCGCCCGCCTGAGAACCGGATGCCCCGTCACGATCCGTCCGGCGCCGGACCGGGGCCGCGCCAGGCCGCGCGCTGGTACACGCACGGGTGGAACCGCAGACTCTCCTGGCGTCTGATCCACGCCATCGTCCCGAAAGTGCCGCGCCTCCTGCGGCCGCCGATCCACCTCGCCACGACGGCGATCTGCTTTCTCGCCATGCCGGACGAGAGGCGCGCCGCCCGGCACAACCTGGAGCGGGCCACTCGCCGCTCGGGGCTCGCGTCGCGCGCGCTGGCCTTCGGCCTGTTCTACAACTTCAGCAAGTTCATGGTGGGATACACCGACCTGATACGACTGCCGGACGAGTCGCTGCGGCGCCGGGTCGAGGGAGGGGACGAGGCACGACGGCTGATCGAAGCCCTCCTGCGCGAGGGGAGAGGGCTCATCGTGCTGACGCTGCACCTGGGAAACTGGGAGATGGGGCTCCTGCACCTCGCGAGCCTGGGCCGTCCCGTCAGCGTCGTCCTGCGCCCGGAGGACTCCGGGGGGGCGCCGTTCGAGGAGGAGGCGCGGCGGCGCGCCGGCGTGCGCGTCGTGCCCGCGGGGGAGTCGGCCTGGAACGGGCTCGATCTTCTCCTGGCCCTCAGACGCGGGGAGATCGTGGCGATCCAGGGGGACCGGACGTTCGGGCCGCTCAGCGAGCGCGCCGGTCTGTTCGGAGCCGACGTCGATCTCCCGTCGGGACCGTTCGCGCTGGCGCAGGCGAGCGGGGCGCCGATCCTCGCCGTCTGCGTGCCGATCCGGGGGCACTCCCGCTACCGCATCGTCGTGGACGGCCCTCTGCGGGTCGGGTCGGGGGCGGAGGGGGTGCGGGCCGCGGTCGACTCGTTCGCGCGCATCGTGGAGCGGTTCGTCACCGACTACCCGACGCAGTGGTTCAACTTCTATGAAGTGTGGGGGGAGGCGGTGAAGCGCGGTGACTGAGGGCGCCGGGCCGGGGCGTCCGGCGGACGGGCCACCAGGCCGAGGAGACTCTTCCGGTCGGTCTTGCCGCGGGGGCTCACCGGGATCCGCTCCACGAACTCGATGCGCCGCGGCAGCTTGAACTGGGCGAGTCGCGGGGCGCAGGCCATGAGGAGGCACTCGCGCGTCACGCCGCGGGCCGCGACGAGACAGGCGCAGACGATCTGGCCGCGATGACGGTCGGGCGCGCCGAACACGACGACCTGGCGCACGCCCGGGACCTCGCGCAGGACCGCCTCGATCTCGACCGGGTTCACCTTCCTGCCCCCCACGTTGATCATCCGGTCGGCGCGACCCAGGAGGTGCAGACGCCCCTCCGCGTCGATGCGACCGAGGTCCCCCGTGACGAAGCGCCCCGCCGAAAGCTCGGGACTTCCTTCCGGAACGTAACCGAGGGCCACCACGTCGCTCTCGACGCAGAGGCGTCCGGCCCCTTCCTCCCCGCCGCGCTCGGCGCGCACGGTGACGTTCACGCCGGGGAGGAGCGTGCCGACGCAGCCGTCCGGGAGAATCCCGTCGCGCGATCGGTCGTACGAGACGCCGCCGCACTCGCTGGCGCCGTAGAAGGTCCTGATCGGCAGGCCGAGGCGGTCCTTGCAGGCGCGCGACAGGTCGGCCGGCAGGGGCGCTCCCGCCGACAGGCACAGACGCAGCCCCTTGAGCTTCTTCCTCCCCGCAGCCTGGAGGAGCAGGCTGAACAGGTACGGCGTGCCGGTGAGGACGAGGGGACCGGGACCGGAGAGCGCTTCCAGAAGCAGCGCCGGCAGCGGCTGCTCCAGCAGGATCGGACGCGAACCCTGAAGCACGAGAGACATCAGGACGTGCCCGAAGCCGTACGCATGCCCGAGCGGGATGGCGCACACGATCGTGTCGGCGGGCCTGATCCCGACGGCCGAGGTGATGTGGCGCGCGTCGGCGAGAAGCTGCCCGGCGGTCGCCAGGATCCCGCGCGGCCGTCCGGTGCTCCCGGAGGTCAGACGGACGACCGCAGCGTCGCCGTGCAGGACGGTCCCGTTGGCGAGAAGGCCGGAGACCGGCCGGGTCGCTCCCCGCCGCGCCGGGATGAAGGCGTGCAGGCCGGTGAGCGAGTCCCCCAGGTCCTCGGTGTCCCCTCCCTCCGGGTCGACCCGTCGATCGAGAATGCAGAAGGCCGGTCGGAACGTCCTCACGAGGTCCGCGATCTCGGCACGCGCCAGGTCGGCGTCGGCCAGGATCGGCACGAAGCCGCGCTTCCACAGCGTGGCGATCGCCACCAGATACGGCTCGATGTTGCGGGAGGACAGGAGGACGAGCTGACCGATGTCGGGGACCGCCGTGGGCCGCCCCGAGGGCGTGCCGACGCGCACGAGCCTGCGCTCGGCCCCCAGGATGCGTCGTTCGAACGTGTCCAGGTCGAGAGACCGCCCGCCCGGCAGGAAACGGGCCACCTCCCTCTTCGGGGAGGAGGCGAGGCTGGCCAGGAGCCTGTCGTGCAGTGCCCTCGTCGCGGGGCCGGACATGCGGCGCATTATAGCGGCACGGCGGCATTTTCCGGCACGGGATGTTGCCGTGCCGCGACGGGGGAGGGTATCATCCGGCCGTGAGCGACGCCTCCTCCGACACGCCTCCCGCGCCGACGCTCAGGCGTTGCGACCTGCACCTGCACACCCGTTACTCCTCCTGGAGCCACGCGCGCGTCCTGCGGGCCCGCGACTCCTGCTCGCACCCGGCCGACGTGTTCGACAGAGCCAAGGCGGCGGGCATGGACTACGTCGCCATCACCGATCACGATTCGATCGAAGGAGCCCTCAGCCTTTTGGAGGATCGGCCCGACCGGGCGGCGGAGATCATCGTCGGCGAGGAGGTGGAGACGCGCTTTCCCGACACCGGCCAGCGCCTGCACGTCAACGTCTTCGGCCTCAACGAGACGGCGCACCGCGAGGTGCAGCGCCTGCGCGGCGACGTCCACGACCTGGTCGCCTGGCTGCGTCGCCGCCGGCTGCTGTTCGTCCTGAACCATCCGTTCTGGTCGTACCGCTTCCAGAAGCGGCCGCGCGCCTACGTGGAGGAGATCCTGGGGCTGTTCGACCACATCGAAGTCGCCAACAGCACGATGCCGGCGGGGCACGTCGAGGTGGCCGAGGCGATGCTGCGCTTCGCCCTGGCGCTCGGCCTGCGCAAGACGGCGGTCGGCGGGAGCGACGCGCACGTCCTGGACCACGTCGCTTCTTCGTACACGCTGGCGCCGGGCGGGACGGCGGCCGAGTGGCTCGCGAGCGTGAGTCGCGGAGAGTGCCGTTACGTCGCGTCATCCATCGGCTTCCCGCGTCTGCTGTCGCACATCTACCGGGCAATCGGACACTACTACGCCGGCCTTCTCGCGCCGGAGACGCGCGCCTCGATGCGCCCTATCAACTACCTCGCGGCCGCCGCTTTCCTGCCGGGCGCGACCGTCCTCGGTGTTCCCGCCATCCTCGCCTGCCTCAACGAGATCAAGCAGCGCTCCGTCCTTACCCTGACGCGCCGCAGCCTGGAGCGCGACGTCACGGCGCCGGCGCCTCTCGAAGCCCTCGATTGAGCCTGCGCTAGTAAAGGTAGGGGTGCTTCCCGGCCTGCTGCATCTTCCTGAAGATCAGGTTCGCCGTCAGGTAGTGCATCTGGATCTTGAGATTGCGCGGCGCGGGCGGGAAGAAGCGGCGCAGGATCGAGCGCATGCTGAAGAAGTCGTGGTAGGTCGCCCAGAACTTCTGCTCCGCCATCTCGGGCGTCATCCGCTTCGGCCGGATGACGGCGCTGCCGTAGTGGTAGCGGCTCCAGTCCTTCGTCAGGATCCGCCCCTCCTTCTCCATCCGGTCGTAGAACGGCGTCCCGGGATACGGGATCGGCAGGTGGAACTTCGCCAGCGGCACCTTGTGGCGGATCAGGAACTCGAGGGTGCGGTCGAAATCGGCGGGATCGTCGTCGTCGAGGCCGATCATGATGAGGGCGACGATCTGGATGCCGCGGTGACGTAGCAGGCGGATCAGGCGCGCGTACTCGCGGGCGCGGGCCCACGGCTTGTTGATTCCGTCGAGGTTCGACTGCTTGATCGTTTCGAAGCCGATCGAGAGAAGAAAACAGCCGCTCTTGGCGGCGAGATCGAGGAGCTCCTCGTCCTCGGCGATCTGGATCGTGCACTGGCTGCACCAGCGCATCCCTTTCGGGGCCAAAGCACCGAACAGCTCCTTCGCGTAACGCCGGTCGGCGACCGGGTTGTCGTCCATGAACAGGATGTTGCGGGACCCTCTGGAGCGGATGGCGTCGACGTCGCGCATCACCTCGCCGATCGGCCGCTTGCGGTACGTCGCCTCGTGGAACCGGGTGACGCAGCAGTACTCGCAGCGGAAGGGACAGCCGCGCGTGACGTACAGAGGGAACTGGAAGTAGTAGTCGCGGTACACCTTTTCGCGCATCAGCTCGGGGCGCCAGAGCGGCAGGTGGTCGAGGTCCGCCTCGGGGAGCCCGCGCAGGTCGTGCTGCCGGCTCCCTTCGTAGACGCGCTGGCGGAATACGCCGCGCTGGAAATCGGCCAGCAGCTCGGGCCAGGCGTACTCGGCCTCCCCCTTCAACACCACGTCGCAATGTTCCAGCGCCTGCTCCGGGTTGAGCGAGACCCACGCCCCCCCCATGACGACCGGCAGGCCGCGCGCGCGGTAGTAGTCCGCCAGATCGTACGCCCGGCCGATCTGCAGCCCCATCGCCGTGATGCCGACCAGCTCGGCGTCGGTCTCCAGGGGCGGCTCGCGCCTGAAGTCGTCCACCAGCTCGCAGACGAAATCGCGCGGCGTCAGCGCCTCGAGGTGGACGAGGGTGAGCCCGGAGGTCCAGTAGCGCTCGACGCGCGCCACGCCGCCGCGAGGCTCGTAGTGCGAGGCGGAGATCAGCAGGATCTTGCGCGACCCGGTCACGGCTCGTCCGGGCGGGAGCGCGCGAAGCGGCGTCTCAGCCACTGGCGCAGGACGGTGTCGACGATGCGGACGGTGTCGCGCAGCGGCCGGTAGTGGCTCGTGGCCCGTCCGTCGACGACGCGCAGGTGGATCGGCACCGAGGTGACCTTCATCCGCCACTCCGCGGCGCGCATCAGCGCCTCCATCTCGGCCTCGTAGCGGCGCCCGACGAGGCGAAGCCGTCCGAGAAAGGCGGCATCGTACAGCCGGAAGCCGCTCTGCGAGTCGGGCAGATCGACTCCGGAGAAGATGCGCAGCGAGGCCGACGAGAACCGGTTCATGGCCCGGCGCGGTCCCCACATGGCCGCGAAGTCGCGGGCGCGCGAGCCCACGATCAGGGAGGGACGCGCGCTCCGGTGCAATTCCAGGAAGAGGGGGATATCCTCCGGATCGTGCTGGCCGTCGGCGTCGAGGGTGATGACGGCGTCGACCGGGCGCCCGGCGAGCACGTGCTCGAACGCCGTGCACAGCGCCGCCCCCTTGCCGAGGTTGTCGGGGTGACGGAGGACCTCGGCCCCCGCGGCGCGCGCGCGGTCCGAGGTGTCGTCGGTCGATCCGTCGTCCACCACCAGGACGCGCGGCAGGTGGCGGAGAGTGCCCGCCACCACCGGTCCGATGGTCGACGAGGCGTTCAGAGCCGGGATCACTCCGACATAGGCGGCCGCGCCGCGGCCGCCGGCCTCAGGCGTCGCCACGCTGCCCGGCGACGAATCGGGCGAGGCTGTCGACCGACGTCAGGATGCGCCGGCCCTCCGCCACGTCCGCGATCTTCAGCCCGTACTCCTTCTCGAGCCCGACCACCAGCTCCAGAAGATCGATCGAGTCGAGGTCGAGACCGCCGCCCACGAGGAGGGCGTCGTCCTGGATGGAATCGGGGTCGACCTGCTCCAGGCGGAGCCGGCGCACGATGAAGCGCTTCAATTCGCTGTGGAGCACATGATTGTTGCCGGGCATGGAGGCCGTCCTTATACCAGAGACGAGCGACGCTTGCAACGACGGGAGCCGTCGTCTAAACTGCCTGTCCCGTCCGCGGGAGACCCGCACGTGAGCGACGCGACCGTTCCGCCGCACTCGCACCCATTCCGGATGATCGACGTGGTCCTGGAGCTGGAACACGGGATCAGCACGGCCATCAAGGCCGTCACCACGGACGAGGTGGTGCGGGACGACCCGCGGGGAGGATACCCCTTCTCTCTTCTGCTGGAGGCGATGGCGCAGGCGGCCATCCCTCTGGCGGAAACACAGGGCGAGGACCATGCGCACGCCTCCGAGACACCGCGCGGCGCGGGGATGATCGTCGGGATCGACGGGGGGCGTCTTCTGCGGCGGGTGGGGCCCGGCGATCGCCTTCTGATCACCGCCTCGGTCACCGGGATCCTGGGCAACATGATCCGTGTGCGCAGCGTCGCCGAGCTCGCCGGCTCCCCCCCGGGCGGGGCGGTCGTCGCCGAAGGGGAGTTCACGATCGCCCTGGGGAAGCCTGCATGAGCCGGGTCGCCGTGACCGGGGCCGGCGTCATCTCGGCCCTGGGGGAATCGGCGGCCGAGACCTGGCGGGGGCTCGTCGCCGGGCGCTGTGGGATCGGGCCGCTCACGCTGTTCGACGCTTCGAAGGACCGCACGCACACCGCGGCGCAGATCAACCCGACAGGCTGGAACGGGGATTTCACGAGGAAGGAACGGGCGCGCCTGTCCCGCGGCGACAGGCTCGGCGTCGAGGCCGCGCGGCAGGCCCTCGCCGACGCCGGTCTCGACCCCGCACGCGTCGGGGGGACCGGGACCGGCCTGATCCTCGGGGGCGGCGGCACCGGGCTCCTGCAGGGGGAAAATTATCTCGAGGCCAGGCTCCGGGGGCGCCTCCCGCGGCCGTCATCGGCCCTCGGGTTCTTCATGACGACGACGGCGGATCTCATCGCGGCGCGGCTCGGTCTCGCAGGACGGGTCCAGACGATCATGAACGCCTGCTCCTCCTCGACGATCGCCGTCGGGCTGGGGGCCTCGCTCGTGGCCCGCGGCGCCCAGGACATGGTGCTGGCGGGGGGCGTCGAGACGCTGTCGCGCACGACCTATTCCGGCTTCAACTCACTCCGGCTGGTCGACCCGGAGCCGTGCCGTCCGTTCGACCGGGAGCGCCAGGGGATGTCCCTGGGGGAGTGCGCCGTCCTGCTGGTCCTCGAGCCTCTCGAGGCGGCACGCCGGCGCGGGGCGCGTATCTACGGGGAGATCGCGGGGTACGGCATGTCGTCGGACGCGCATCACGCCACGGCCCCCGACCCCAATGGAGCGGGCCTCGTCCGATCGATGCGGGCGGCTCTCGCCTCCTCCAATCTGACGGCCGACGACGTCGATCACGTCAACGCTCATGGCACCGGCACCGAGCAGAACGACGCGGCCGAGACGCGCGCCCTGAAGACGATGTTCGGTGAACGCGCCCTGCGCATTCCGGTCGTGTCGATCAAGGGGGCGGTGGGGCATTGCCTGGGCGCCGCGGGTGGGATCGAGGCGTTCGCCTCCCTGATGTCGCTCTTCCACGGACTCATCCCGCCGACCACCGGTCTCAGGGAGACCGGGCCGGACTGCGACCTCGACTGCGTCCCCGCGCGTGCCCGCGAGGCGCGGTTGAGAGTCGTCCTGTCGAACTCGACGGCCTTCGGCGGGAACAACGGCACGCTGGTCCTGAAGAGGCACGACGCATGAAGAAGAGGTCGAAGCCGATCCGCGTCCTGTTCGTGTGCACCGGCAACGCGGCCCGCAGCCAGATGGCGGAAGGACTCGCGAATTACCTCGGGAAGGGGCGCATCGAGGCGAAGAGCGCCGGGACCTTCCCGGCCGGGTTCGTCGTCGGTCACGCCGTCGCGGTGATGGAGGAGCACGGCATCGACATCAGCCGGCAGTACTCCAAGGGGATCGACGACGTGCCGGGAGCGTTCGACTGCGTGGTCACCCTGTGCGACTCTGCGGTGCAGGAATGCCCGGTTCCGCTCCTGGAAGGCCACCACGAGCACTGGTCGACCTACGATCCGTCCTTCGCGGAGGGGGGGCCGGACGCGGTGCGCGAGGCGTTCCGGCAGGTGCGCGATCGGCTGGAGACGCAGATCAGCGCGCTGATCGACGGACTTCTGCAGGAGGAGCGTCCGGCATGAACCGGCGGGTGATGATCACCGGCGGCGGCTCCATCGGTCCGCTCGGCTCAGGGGTCGACGCCCTGGTCGAGGGGGTCGTGGCGGGGAGGACCGTGCTCGAGCGGTCCGGGCGGATCTGCGCCGCGCGCGTGCGGGAGACGGCGGGATCGGGTCCGTTCCATCCCAACGTCTGGCGCCGGCTGGATCGCTGCTCGCGTCTGGCCGCGACCGCGGCCCTCGAGGCGCTGGAACGGGCCGGGCTCCGCGCCGGGGCGGGTGGAATGGTGGGGCTGGTGACCGGCACGATGACCGCCGGTGTCGCGTCGCTGACCGCGTTCCTGACCACGTTGTTCGAGGAAGGGCCGGCAAGCGTCTCCCCGTTGCTCTTCCCGGTCACCGTCCCGAACGCTCCGGCGAGCCAGTGCTCGCTCCTCCTGGGCCTGCGCGGCCCCAGCCTCACCGTCAGTCAGATGGAGGCATCGGGCCTGGCGGCTGTCGCGACGGCCGCGGGCCTGGTGCGTGACGGTGTCTGCGACGTCGTCCTGGCGGGGGGCGCGGACGAGCGCGTGCCGGAGTTCGAGGCGGCCTGGGACCGGCTGCATCTCCTGTTTCGAGGGGACCCGGATGATTTTCCGGGGCCGTTCGGCAGGGGGCGCCGCGGCTTCGTCCCGGGAGAAGGAGCCTCCTTCGTGGTCCTGGAGTCGCGCGAAGCGGCCGCACGGCGCGGCGCCGTGGCGTGGGCCGAGATCCTCGGCGAGTCGATGGCGCACGCCCCGGGCCCGGTCCACCGCTGGCCCGCCGAACCCGCGATCGCGGCGGCGATCGGCTCGGCGATGGCCCAGGCGCGGCTGGGGCCGGAGGAGATCGGCTGCGTCGTCGCGGGGGCCAACGGCTCGCGGGTCCTGGATGCCGTCGAGACGCGCGCGATCCTCCGGGCCCTCGGCCCGGCGGCGCGCCGGATCCCTGTGACTTCGGTGAAGGGGGGTACGGGGGAGTCGGGGAGCGCCTCGTCCTGCGCACTCCTGGTCGCGGCCTGTTCCGTCCGTCAGGGTTTCATCCCGCCGGTCGCCGGGCTCGTCCAGCCCGACGCGGAGCTCGGTCTCAATATCGTGGTCGGAAATGCCCGGCGGGAACCGCTGCCCTCAGTCCTGGTCAACGCCCTCGGGACCGGCGGATCGTGCGCCACCGTCGTCCTGGGCCGCCCCGGCGCCTAGCGGCTCGTCCGTTTCGGGCACGGCGCGACCGGCGTCCTGCAGGACGCGCTGGGCGTCCGCGACCTCCGATTCGGGGACGTACACCTCGAACGTCGTCGTCACGGGAAGCATCAGTCCGCTGCCGAGAGTGAACGGCTCCTCCGGGTCGATCGGGTGCGGCGCGCCGCTGTCGTCCTTGTAGGCGAGGATGGGATGCATGCCGGCGCTCTCGAGCAGGTGGAAGGCGAGGTGCGCCTCCTGCGGCAGCGGCTCGATCGCGACCGGGCGCGCTCCGTCCAGGAGACCTCCACCCGTTTCGCTCATGCCGGCATCCTACCCCCCGCCCCCGTCGCGGTCAATCAGGCGAGGCGGAAGACGGCTTCTAGATTCCGGGTCGTCGCCTCGCCGACCGCCTCCGCCGTGAGCCCCTTCAGGGCCGCGATCCTCTCGACCACGAGCCTGACGCGCGCCGGCTCGTTGCGCTGTCCGCGGAACGGGTGCGGCGTCAGGTAGGGGGAATCGGTCTCGCACAACAGGCGGTCGATCGGCACGTACGCCGCCGCCTCGGCGACGTCTTTCGCGTTCTTGAACGTGACCGGACCGGCGAACGACACGAAGAATCCGAGGTCGAGGCAGCGCTGCGCCTCCTCCGTTCCCCCGGAGAAGCAGTGGAACACGCCGCCGACGTCGCCGGCGTTCTCGTCCTGCAGGATCATGAGCGTGTCGTCCCAGGCCTCGCGGGTGTGGATCACGATCGGCAGCCTCAGGTCCCGCGCCAGGAGGATCTGCTCGCGGAAGACCCGGCGCTGCGCGTCGCGCGGCGAGAGGTCGTAGTGGTAGTCGAGACCGATCTCGCCGATCGCCACCGCCTTGGGGCGCGTCGCGGCGCTCCTGATGTCCGCGGCGGCCTCGGGCGTGAAGCTCTTCGCCTCGTGCGGGTGCACTCCGGCCGTGAAATGGATGAAGTCGTACCGGGCCGCGAGCGCCGCGCAGGCGGAGGCGTCGCCTATGAACGAGGAGACGGTCACGATCCTCGCGACTCCCGCCTGGCGGGCGCGCGCGATGACCTCCTCGCGGTCCGGGTCGAAGTGCTCCAGGGTCAGGTGCGCGTGGCTGTCGCCGAGCACTACTTCACACGCAGGCCGGGCGGGACGGGCTCCTCGGTCGTCAGGATGTAAGGCTGGCCGGTGGCGTCGGAGGCGGCGAGGAGCATCCCCTGCGACACCACGCCGCGGAGCTTCGCCGGCTTGAGGTTGGCGACCACCACGATCGTCTTGCCGACGAGCGCCTCGGGGGCGTACCGCGTCGCGATCCCGGCCACGATGGTGCGCGTCTCGGACCCGATGTCCACGCTGAGCTTGAGCAGCTTGTCGGCTCCCTGCACGCGCTCGGCGGCCACGATCCGTGCGGTGCGCAGCTCGACGCGCGCGAAATCATCGATGCCGATCTCGGCGCCGCCCGCGGCGGGGGCGGTCGTCGCCGGCAGGGCCTGCGGCGCGCCCGGCCCGGCTGCGGGCGGGGCGGGGGGCGTGGTCATGGGTGCGTCCTTGAGATATTCGGCCTTGTCGATGCGCGGGAAGAGCGGCTCGCCGCGGGCGATCGGCCGCCCCGGCTTCAGCTCTCCCCAGTGAATGTGCTCGAGACTCGCGGTCGTGACGTCGCCTGTCACGCCGAGACGCTTCCACAGCCCGGCTGCGGACTCCGGCATGACCGGTGCTATGAGGACGGCCACGATGCGCAGCCCCTCGACAACGGTGTAGAGGACCGAGTCGAGGGCCCAGCGGCGCACCGGATCCTGCGCCAGTTTCCAGGGCTCGTTCTGTACGATGAAGCGGTTCAGGAGTCCGATGAACCCCCAGACGCGCGCCAGTCCCGACGAGAAGTCGAGCTCCTCGAAGTCCTTCATGAACCCGTCGACGGCGTCCTGCGCCGCCTTCTTCAGCGGCTCGTCCCCCCGGAAGCGCGGATCGGTCTTCGGCGTCTTGCCGCCGCAGTAGTCCTCGATCATCTTCAGCGTCCGGCTCACGAGGTTTCCCAGGTCGTTGGCCAGGTCGGTGTTGACGCGATCGATGAACGCCTCGTCCGAGTAGTTCGCGTCCTGCCCGAACACCATCTCGCGCATCAGGAAGTAGCGCACCGGATCGACACCGAACGCCTCGATCAGGGGGATCGGGTCGACGACGCCTCCCTTCGACTTGGAGATCTTGGCGGCGTCGCGCAGCCACCAGCCGTGCGCCACGACGCGGCGCGGCAGCGGCTCGGCCGCCGACATCAGGTAGGCGGGCCAGTAGACGGCGTGGAAGCGCAGGATGTCCTTCCCCACCAGGTGCATGTCGGCCGGCCAGTAGCGCGCGTACAGCTTGCGGTCGGAGCCGTAGCCGAGCGCCGTGATGTAGTTGCTGAGCGCGTCGAACCAGACGTAGAGGACGTGCTTGGGGTCGCCCGGGAGCGGTATGCCCCAGGAGAAGCTGCTGCGGCTGATCGACAGATCCTTGAGCCCCGACTGGACGAACGACACGACCTCGTTCCGTCTCGACTCGGGGAACACGAAGTCGCGGTGCTCGGCGTAATGCTTCAGGAGCGGCTCCTGGTATTTCGACAGGCGGAAGAAATACGACTCCTCCTCGGTCCATTCGACCTTGTGCCCCTGGTCCGGGCAGCGCCCGTCCACGACCTGGCTCTCGGGATAGAACGCCTCGCACGACGTGCAGTACCAGCCGGCGTACTTGTCCTTGTAGATGTCTCCGGCCGCCGCGATCTTCTGATACAGCTTCTCGACGCCGCGCCGGTGGCGCTCCTCGGTGGTGCGGATGAACACGTCGTTGGTGATGCCGAGGGTGCGCCACAGCCCCCGGAAGCGCTCGACGACTTCGTCGGCGAGCTCGATCGGCCGCAGCCCCTTCGCCTGCGCGGCGCGCTCGATCTTCTGTCCGTGCTCGTCGGTGCCGGTCAGGAAATGGACGTCCTGGCCGAGCATGCGGTGGAAGCGCGCGATGACGTCGGCGACCACGGTCGTGTAGGTATGGCCGATGTGCGGCTGGTCGTTGACGTAGTAGATCGGCGTGGTCAGATAGAACTTGCGTGCCATGTCGTCCCTGCGCTAGGAGCGGTCGCCCGGCTCCAGATAGATCTTGAACAGACGGTAGAACTCGGACTCGAAACTCTTGTGATGGTGGCGCTCGAGCGCCGCCCCGAAGGTCTGTCCCGCATTCAGCAGTCGCACATACTCGCTGTACATGGCGTCGGTGTCCCCCTTGGCGGCGAGGGCGCGCATCGTCTTCTCGGCCTCCATCGCGGGGATTCGAAGGCCGGGCTCCCCCCCGGGCCGCGTGGCGATGTCCAGCGCCCCCTCCGTCACGTCCAGGACGATCCTGAGCATCCGCCCCGTCTTCACCTTGTCGTAGATCACCCTCGTCCTCCACGTCGCTTCGCCTTGCGCGTCCGCGCGGGCAGGACCGGCTGACGCGCCCAGGCCGCGATGGCTTCGGGCGTCCCGCGCGGCGGGCGGTAGGCCTCCGCGGCGACCCGCTGCACGTCCTTGAGAGGGACTCCCGCCTTGAGCGCCGCCTGGCGGCAGTCCTCGTACTCCGGCGTCGCCTGCACGACCTCGCCATTGTAGACGGAGACCTTCATCCGGACCGGGCCGAACTGAGTCTTGACCGTCTCGATGCGTCGCGCCAGCTCGATCCGCCCCATCGGCAGGTAACGGAAGCCGATGGTCGTGGTCTCGCGGAAGACGACCGTCGTGACCGCGTCGAGCTTCGGCTCGGGACAGATGATGGTCACGAGCGTGCCGGGCCGGCTCTTCTTCATCTGGATCGGCGTGTAGAAGACCTCCAGGGCCCCGGCCGCGAACAGGCGCTCCATCAGGTGGCCGTAGAGCTGCGGGTTCATGTCGTCGATCGTGGTCTCGAGCACGAGCACCGTCTCGCGCAGGACCGGCTCGTCCAGGAAGTCGCCGAGGAAGGCGCGCAGCAGGTTCGGGTGGTGGTCGAACTGCTTCGTCCCCGCGCCGTAACCGATCCGGGCGACGCGCATCGGCGGCAGGGGACGGAACTCGGCCGCCAGGGTCGTCGCCAGGGCGGCGCCGGTCGGCGTGACCAGCTCCCCCTCGACCTCGGTGGCGTAGGTGGGCGTCCCCTTGAGGATCTCCGCGGTCGCGGGACCCGGGACAGGGAAGGTGCCGTGCTCCATCGTGACCATGCCGCGCCCGACGTGCAGCGGCGAGCAGACCACGCGCGGCCAGCCGAGCGTCTCCATGCCGATCATCGTCCCGACGACGTCCACGATGGCGTCGATCGCCCCGACCTCGTGCAGGTGCACCTTGTCTTTCTGGATGCGGTGCACGCGCGCCTCCGCTTCGACGAGAGTCTCGAACGCCTCCATGGACCGGCGGCGCACCTCGCGCGACAGTCCGCTTCTTTCGACGATCCGGGCGATGTCCTTGAGACGTCTTTCCTCCTGGCGCTTCGGGGCGATCGCGACGTTCACCTTCGTCCCGGCGAGGCCGGAGCGGTTCACCCTCGAGGCCGAAAGGGTGTACCCGCCGACCCGCAGCTTTCTGAGCCGGGAGCGGAGGTGGGCCGGCTCGACTCCGAGATCCACGAGGGCACCGAGGACCATGTCCCCGCTGATCCCCGAGAAGCAGTCGAAGTACAGTCCGCGCATCGTCAGGCTCCGAGAAGGTCCGGCAGCACCTCGGCCGCCGGCCCCAGCACCACTTCATCGGCCAGGGGAGAGAGGGGCGTCTCTTCCACGTTGATTTCCACCAGGTATGCGCCGTTCCGGCGCGCGATCTCCGGCAGGGCCGCGGCAGGATACACCAGGGCCGAGGTCCCGATGGAAAGGAAAACCGCGGCGCCATTCGCGGCCTCGGTGGCCTGCTGGATCGACTCCACCGGCAGCGCCTCGCCGAACCACACGACGTCCGGACGCAGCAGAGCCCCGCAGCCGCAGCGCGGCGGGATTTCGGGGAACGGCATGCGCCGGTCTTCCCGGGAGGTCCCTTCCTTCGTGCAGCGGACCCGGAACAGATCGCCGTGGAGGAGTATGACGCCGTCACTGCCGGCCTTCGCGTGGAGACCGTCCACGTTCTGCGTGATCAGCCGGAAGTCGGGATGGGCCCGCCCGAAGCGCGCCAGAGCCTGGTGCCCCGCGTTCGGCGCGCAGCGGCTCACCTGGACGCGCCGCGCGTCGTACCAGGTCCAGACTCGCCTCGGGTCGCGCTCGAACCCCTGGGGCGTCGCCAGGTCCTCGAGAGACTCGTTCTCCCAGAAGCCGCCCAGGCTGCGGAAGGTCGGCACCCCCGATTCGGCCGAGATGCCGGCGCCGGTCAGCGCCGCGACGCGCCGCCCGCGCGCCAGCAGCTCTCTGAGACGCGCCGAGATGGCGGCCACTCCGGTCCTCCCTCCGTCGCTGCGAGAACCCATGCTAGCCACCCGGTTCGCAGACTGTCAAGAACCGGTGGAAACCGCCCTCATCGGGGCAGCGGGCCGCCGCGTCGTGGCTCATGCTCGCTCGCGCGGGGAAGGCGAGGCCAGGTCACTCGCATGGCGCGGCTCGAAATCGCCACGCCGCGGCGGCAGGCCCGCCACCGGCAACCGGCCGCGGCTCAGGCGGTCTGCGCGAGGTCCTGGGGCCGGAGCGGCAGGCGGCGGATGCGCTTGCCGGTCGCCGCGAAGATCGCGTTGAAGACGGCCGGCGCGACGACCGGGACGCCGGGCTCGCCCACGCCGGTCGGCGGCTCGGTGCTGGGGACGACGTGCACTTCGACGACCGGCATCTCGTCGATGCGCAGCATCTCGTACTCGTCGAAGTTGGCCTCCTTGACGCGCCCCTTTTCGATGGTGATCCCGGACTTCAGGGCGGCGGTCAGCCCGAAGACGACGGCGCTTTCCATCTGCGCCGCGATGATGCCGGGGTTGACGGCGCGCCCGCAATCGATGGCGCAGACGACCCGGTGGACGCGCACGCCCCCCTCCTTGCCGACCGAGACCTCGGCGACCTGGGCGCAGTACGACAGGAAGGAGAAGTGCCCCGCGATGCCTCGGGCACGCCCCTTCGGGAGCGGCCTGCCCCAGCCCGCCTTGGCCGCCGCCAGGTTCAGGACACCCAGGAGGCGCGCCGTGTCCTGCACGAACGTCTGGCCTTCGTAGGGAATCTTGCGGCCGCCGGCCAGGAGATCCCGGCGCAGCGCCAGCGGATCGCGATGCGCAGCGGCCGCCAGCTCGTCGACAAAGCTCTCGACCACGAAGGCGTTGAACGAGCTCTCGACCGAGCGCCACCAGCCGCGCGGCACGACCGACTTCGCCGGGGAGTACTCGACGCGCACGTTCGGGATGGCGTACGGCAGGTCGGCGGCGCCGCCGATCTCGTCCGATTCGGGATGGGGAGTGCCGGGATCGTAGAACGCCTGGATGGATGTCGATGCGTACCGGTGCTGCCAGGCGACGATGCGTCCCTTTTCGTCCAGGCCCCCCTTGAGCCTGTGGAACGAGGCGGGCCGGTAGAAGTCGTGCTGCAGGTCGTCGGTGCGCGTCCAGACCGTCTTCACAGGGGCCGAGACGGCCTTCGAGATCTCGACCGCCTCGGCGGCGTAGTCGGCGTTGATGCGCCTCCCGAATCCGCCGCCCAGGAACGTGATGTGCAGCGTGATCGCTTCCTGGGGAAGCCCCGCGGCCTTCGCGATGTCGGGCAGAGCCATGCTCGGCGTCTGGACCGGCGCCCAGACTTCGACGCGGTCCTTCCGCCAGTGGGCGGTGGCGTTCTGCGGCTCCATCGTGGCGTGCGCCTGGAACGGCAGCTCGTAGACCGCCTCGAATTTCTTCGCCGCCTTCTCGAGTGCTGTGGAGGCGTCGCCGTCGTTGCGCAGAGTTTTTCCTGGCTTCTGCGACAGATCGTCGCACTCCGCCCGGAGCGTCTCCGAGCTCTCGGCGGCGCCCGGTCCTTCGTCCCACTCGACCTTGAGGAGGTCGCGCCCCTTGAGCGCGTTCCAGGTCGAGTCGGCCACGACGGCGACACCGGTCGAGATCGGCACGACGGCGCGCACACCGGGAGACCCCTTCGCGGCCCCCGCGTCGAAGCGGGCGACCTTCCCTCCGAAGACCGTGGAGCGCGAGACCGCGGCGTGGAGCAGCCCGGTCATCCGGATGTCGATGCCGTAGACCGCGCTTCCGTCCACCTTCAGGGGCGTGTCGGTGCGCGGCAGGCTCCTGCCGATGAGGCTGAAGTCCTTCGGATCCTTCAGCGGCGCGTCCTGCGGCACCGGCTGGGACGCCGCCTTATCGACCAGGTCTCCGTAGGCGAGGCGCCGGCGGGTGGGAGGATGCAGGACCGCCCCTTTTTGCGTCCGGCAGGTCGAGCGGTCGACGCTCCAGGTCTGGGCCGCCGCGGCGATCAGCATGGCGCGCGCCGCCGCCCCGGCCTGCCGCATCGGCCCGTACTTGGTGCGCACGCTCGAGCTTCCGCCGGTGTCCTGGTCGCCGAACTTCGGATCGGCCCCGGCCTGCTCGACGCGCACGCGCGACCAGTCCGCGTCGAGCTCGTCCGCGACGATCATCGCCAGCGAGGTGCGCACCCCCTGGCCCATCTCCGACTTGCTGGCCCAGATGGTCACCTCGCCCCGCGGGTCGATCTGCAGGAAGGCGTTCGGAGCGAGCCGCGATCCCCGGGATCTCTGCGGTCCGGACGCTTCGACCAGGTCCAGCCACCGAAGACCGAGGACGAGGCCCGCGCCCGCCGCGGGGACGATTCGGAGGAACCCTCGCCGGCTGACGTTCAGGATGGCGCTCACCGGGCGCCTCCCTTCGCGGCCCGGTGGACCGCATTGCGGATGCGCTGGTAGGTGCCACAGCGGCAGATGTGCCCGCCCAGCGCCGCGTCGATCTCCTGGTCGGTCGGCTTCGGCTTCTCCTTCAGGAGCGCCGCGGCCGTCATGATCATTCCCGACTGGCAGTAGCCGCACTGCGGCACGTCCTCGGCGATCCAGGCCTTCTGCAGCGGATGACTGCGGTTCGAGGACAATCCCTCGATCGTCGTGATGCTCTTGTCCGCGGCTTCGGAGAGCGGTGTCATGCACGAGCGGATCGCCCGGCCGTCCAGGTGGACCGTGCAGGCGCCGCACAGCGAGGCGCCGCAGCCGAACTTGGTGCCGGTGAGCCCGAGCGTGTCCCGCAGGACCCAGAGGAGAGGCGTCGCCGGGTCCGCCTCCGCGGTGACCTTCCTGCCGTTGACGGTGAGGGTGAACGACGCCATCGGTCCCTCCTGCGCAGAGGCAGTCATTCTATCAGCAGAGCGGTTGACACCCTCCGGGGCGTTGCGTATAGTGCGGCCGCTTCCATAGTCCCAAGCAAAAAAGACGCGTGGAGTGCGCCGGGAATGAAGCTCCAGGCCTTGTTCCGGACGAAGAGCGTCGATCGGATCACGCGTGAATCCGAAACGGTCGGCGAGCACACCCTCAAGCGCACCCTGACGGCGTTTGACCTGACGATGCTGGGAATCGGCGCCGTCATCGGCACCGGCATCTTCGCGGCGATCGGGACCGCGACCGCCGGGAACGCCGACAGGCCCGGCGCCGGACCGGCGATCATCCTGTCGTTCGCTCTCACGGCCGTCGCCTGCATCTTCTCGGCCCTGTGCTACGCCGAGTTCGCGACCATGATCCCGATCTCCGGCAGTGCCTACACCTACGCCTACGCCACGCTCGGCGAGATGATCGCCTGGATCATCGGCTGGGACCTGATCATCGAGTACGCCGTCGGCAACATCGCGGTCGCCATCTCATGGGCGGCGCACTTCAACGATGTGCTGAAGCACGCGTTCGGCTATCGCCTTCCCGACTGGCTCGTGATGGACTACGAGTCGGCGGCCAAAACGCCGGGGGTCCTCGAATCGGCGCCGCACCTGTTTGGATTTCCGATCGTGATGAACGTGGCCGCGGTCGCCATCGTGGCCCTCGTGACGTGGGTGCTGGTGGTCGGTGTCAAGGAGAGCGCCGTCTTCAACAACGTCATGGTGGGGATCAAGATCCTGATCCTCGTCCTGTTCGTCTGGGTCGGGTTCAAGTACGTCAATCCTGCAGGCTTCACCCCGTTCATTCCGAACGGCTGGGCGGGCGTGCAGGCCGGGGCGGCGCTGATCTTCTTCGCGTACATCGGGTTCGATGCCGTCTCGACGGCGGCGGAGGAGACGCGCAACCCGAAGCGCGACATTCCGATCGGCATCATCGGGTCGCTCGTCATCTGCACGTTTATTTATGTGGCGGTCGCGGCGGTGCTGATCGGCATCATGCCGTGGACCGAGCTCGGGGTGGCCGATCCTCTGCCGAAGGCGCTGGCCTACATCCATCTCGATCGTGCGGCGGGCGTGGTGTCGTTCGGCGCGGTCGTGGCGTTCACCGCGGTCCTCCTGGTGTTCCAGCTCGGCCAGCCGCGCATCTTCTTTTCCATGTCGCGCGACGGGCTGCTCCCCAAGATCTTCGCCCGCGTCCACCCGAAGTACCGCACCCCGCACGTGACGACGATCTGGACGGGGATCTTCGTCGCCTTCTTCGCCCTGTTCTCGCCGCTCGACAAGATCGTCGAGCTGACGAACATCGGGACGCTGTTCGCCTTCGTGCTGGTCTGCGCCGGCGTCATGATCCTGCGGCACAGCGACCCGCACCGTCCGCGCCCCTTCAAGACGCCGTGGATCCCGCTTCTCCCGGTCTGGCTCGTCATCATCTATGCGCTGCCGTCGGAGCTGCTGCACGACGACTGGGGCAAGCTCCTCGAGCACTCCGTGGTCCTCCTGCTGGCCGTGATCGGGACGCTGTTCTCGGTCGTCGGGTTGTATGCCTTGATCACGAGACGCAAGGTCCCCGAGATCGTCAAGACCGAGTTCGCGCTCGCCGGCATCGCGTCGTGCGTCTGGCTGATGGCCGGTCTGCCGGCCCTCACCTGGTGGCGGTTCGCGGGCTGGCTGGCGATCGGCCTGGCGATCTACGCGCTGTACGGCTATCGCCACAGCCGCATGGCCGAGCGCCTGGTCCCGATGCCGCCCCATCTCAACGCCGTGACCCCCGGCGCCGTCGTCATGGCGGGGGTCGCCTGGTGGCTCGCCCCGCATCCCTGGAGCCTCGTCCTGCCGATCGTCATCCTGCTCGGGCTGTCGTTCTATGCATTGCACGTCACGCAGCGCCAAACCGTCTGAGCCGATGAAGGCACAACACCTCCTGCTCGGATGGGTCGCGGCCGGCCTGGTCGCGTGGGCGGCGGTCGCCGCCGAGAACCCGCCCGCTCCGAAACAGGACGCTCCGCCGAAGCTCTCGGTGCTCCGGTGCGGCCGCCTCCTCGACGTGCGCACCGGGAGCCTGAAGGAAGGTGCCCTCGTCGTGGTCCGCGGCGATCGGATCGAAGGCGTCCTCGATCGGGGCGCGAAGATTCCCGAGGGGGCCGCGGTCATCGACCTCTCGGCCTACACGGTGCTCCCCGGCCTCGTCGACGCCCACACGCACACCTTCCTGCAGCCCGGCGACTACGACGTGCAGCTCCTGAAGCAGTCCCTGCCGCGCCGCACTCTGCAGGCGGCGGCGCAGGCGCGCGCCCTTCTCCTGGCGGGGTTCACGACGATCCGCGACCTGGAGACCGAGGGGGCGATGTACGGCGACGCCGATCTGCGCGACGCCATCGCCGACGGTATCGTGCCGGGACCCAGGATGCAGGTCGCGACGCGGGCGATCTCGACCACCGGCAACTACGCCCTCCTCGGCTACGCCCACGAGGTGACGGTGCCGAAGGGGGTGCAGATCGCCGACGGTCCGTGGGAGATCCGCAAGGCGGTGCGCGAGCAGATCCAGAACGGCGCCGACTGGCTGAAGTTCTACGGCGACTACCGCACGTTCACGCCGACCGGCGAGATCCTCGACCTGCGCGTCACCATGACCCAGGAGGAGATGGACGCGCTGGTCGACGAGGCGGGGCGCAGGCACCGCCCGGTGTCGGCGCACTGCTACAGCGACGACGCGGCCCGGGCGGCCGTGCGCGCCGGGGTCCGCTCCGTCGAGCACGGGCTGTTCCTCGACGAGGCGACCTTCAAGATGATGCTGGACAAGGGGGTGTACTACTGCCCGACCCTGACCGCCTACATGACGTCCTACGAGACGACGCCGACCCCGGCCTGGAAGAAGGTCGTCGACGGCCACCGAGACTCGTTCCAGCGCGCCCTCAGGATGAAGGTGAAGATCGCTTCGGGGAGCGACGCGGGGGACTTCCCCCCGGCCCAGGCCGGGCGCGAGCTCGAATTGATGGTCCGGTACGGGATGTCCCCGCTGAAGGCGATCCAGGCGGCGACGCTCGTCGACGCCGAGCTCCTCGGCTGGCAGGAGCGCATCGGCGCGGTCGAGGCGGGGAGGCTGGCCGATCTCATCGGCGTCGAGGGAAACCCGCTCGAAGACATCGGCGCCGTACGTCGGGTGCGCTTCGTCATGAAGGGCGGGGAGGTGTTCGCGGGCGGCGGTCCGCCTCAGTCCGACGCGTCGCGGTAGGACCGGTCGCCCGGCCGGGCGCGCCGCCTCTACGTCCCGGTCTTCGAGCGCCCGGGCTTGATCGTGCCGACGTAGTCCTTGTCCCAGCCTTCGAACCGGCGCGCCCGGTCGTCGATGATCAGGTTGGCGATCGGCTTCCCCATCAGGATCTGCGCGTACTTGAAGCCGTGCTCGTCGAGCCACGTCTTCGTCGCCACGTACTCGTCCCAGCCGCGGCCGGTCCACAACACCACGACGTGACCCTCGTCCGTGAGCCGGTTGACGGCCTGCACGGCGCCGGGGAGGGGCTTCGCCCGGGGACGGTCGCGGGGCGGGCCCTCGGGGCAGATCGTTCCGTCGATGTCGATCAGGATAACCATACGAAGTGGTCCTCCCTGGAACGGGTCATGCACAATCCGGATCGCCATTCGATCGGGCCGGCGGGAAGGGATCGGCCGAGTCTCTCCCGGAGAATGAAGCGCGGACCGTCGAGACCGGCCTCGATGGCGCAGATGACGCCGCTGCTGAAGCGCGGGTTCACCTCGAGCAGGAAGGGACCGGCCGCGGTCTTCATGACCTGGATGTTGAGCGGGCCGTACCAGCCGGGGATCGCGGCGGTCCTGCGCGCCACGTCGAGCACCGCCTCGTCCCGCTCGGTCCGGGTGACCATGACCTCCCCCCCCGAGACGACGACACGCACGCGCGCCACGGCCCCCTGCAGCCGGCCGTCACGGGTCACGTAGGCGTCCACGCTGTACTCCGTCCCCTGAAGGAAGGGCTGGATGACGTAATCCCGCGCGCGGTTGCGGGCGCTCCAGAAGGTCAGCTCGTCCTGATCGCGAAACACGACGTGGTCGCGCGACGACGATCCGAAACGCGGCTTCGCCAGGCGCGGGAAGGCCGGGCCGTCGGGGATCGCGACGCCGTGCGAGCGGAAGAACCGGACCGCCTCCGCCTTGTCGTACACCTGCTGGCACAGCTCGGCTCGGCTCACGATCGGAAGCGCGCCGGCCCGTTGCAGCGCCTCCGACAGGCGCGCCACGGCCTGGACCGCGGGATCGATCACGGGGATGACGGCGTCGACCGGCCCCTCCTCGACGAGGCGGAGGACGAAGGGATCGAACTCCGGGCTGTCGAAGGCCGGGCCGTGCACGACGCGGCAGGTCCCCGCCGCATCGATGGCGTGCCAGGGGGACTCGTCCTCGATCGAAGCCAGGTCGATGGCCACGCTCTCGGCCGCGGCCGCGGCCCGGAAGCGGCGCATGAGACCGACCAGACGAGAGGCCCCCAGAAACAGGACGCGGACCGTCCTCACGGCGCTCCCTCCCCCGGGCCGCCGCGGCGGTGAACGGCCAGCAGGGTGCCTTTCAGATGAGAGACGCTCAGGTCGGCGCTCAGATCCAGCAGATAGCGGGTCACCTCGGGGCAGCAGACGTCGGCAAAATTGTCCCACAGGATCATGCCGGTCGGGGAGAGGAGCCGGAGCGCGTTCTCGCTGTCGATCTTCTTCGTCCGGTAGTCGTGCGCGCCGTCGATGAATACGAGATCGATCGGTCCGTCGATCCAGGCGTTGTAGCCGAAGGTCGTCGAATCGCCGAGAAGCTGCACGATCCGCACATCGGTGCGCCCCTTGAAGTAGGAGCCGGTGGAGGTGCCGAAGCGGGGCAGGAACGATTGGGCGACGTACTTGTCCAGCTCGGAGGAGGGGACGCTCGGCTGCTGGCCCACGGGCAGGTCGAGGGTGTAGACGGTGCACTCCGGTGGCGCGTTCAGCGCCATCTGCAGCGTCGTCATCCCGTTGTACGTGCCGATCTCCAGGATGCGCCGGGGACGCAGCCAGCGGATGATGAGACCGATCTTGCAGACCGACTCGACCGACACGTTTCCCCAGTGGCCGAGGAAGTTCTCGAGCCGAATCGCGCCCCGTTCGATCTCCGGTGGAAAGACGTCGCACAGCCGCACCTGGGGAATGACCCGGCGCGCGCGCGCCAGGGTCCGCTCGAATTCGGCCGCCTTCGAGCCGATCTCGCGCTCGACCACCTCGTCGGGGACGAGCCCCTTGAGGGTGAGGAACTGGGGGTAACGATCGAACACACTGGGACGGACGGACTTCCGTGTCATGGTCTTCCTCACCATCCCGAGCGGATGGCCGCGATAATCGACTGCACATCGTCGTCGGTCAGTCCCTCGTGCACCGGGATCGAAACCTGCCGTTCGTCGTAGGAGGTCTGCCCCTCGAGATCGCGGCGCAGCCCGCCGAACACCTTGTAACGGTCGATTCTGAGATGGACGACCGAGGCGGGGATATCGCGGCTCTGGAGCTTGCGGATGAAATCTTCGCGCCTTTCGACCAGGACGGTGAACAGCCAATACGCGTGGGCGCGATCGGCCGCAAGCGGCGGCAGCCGCAGACCCGCGACGTTCGCGAAGGCCTCGCGATAGAGGCGCGCGGTCCCCCGCCTGCGGGCGAGACGGGCGGGGAAGTCCTCCAGGTTCCCGAGACCGACGGCCGCGGCGAGGTCGTTCATGTGCGACTTGTATCCCAGGGTCTCGATGTCGAAGACCCGCTCCCCCAGGATCGACGGACGGCTGGCGTCGCGGTCGATGCCGAACCAGCGGCGCGCCACCGCGGCCCGCGCATCCGCGGGGGAGGAGCAGGCAAGCGCGCCGCCGTCCCCCGTAGTCACGTGCTTGATCGCCTGGAAGCTGAACGCCGTGAACCGTGAGACGGCGCCGATCGGCCGGCGGCGGTAGGTGGCGCCGAGGGCGTGGGCGGCATCCTCGACGACGGTCAGGCCGTGCTCCTTCGCCAAGGCGTTGATCTCGTCCAGGTCGCACGGATAACCGCCCCAGTGCACCGGCATGACGGCCCGTGTGCGCGATGTGATCGCCCGCCCGACCGCCGAAGGGGAGAGGTTGCCGGTCAGGGGATCGACGTCGGCGAATACCGGTATCGCACCGTGCATCAGGACCGAGAGACCGGTGCCGACGAAGGTCTGGGGGGGGAGGATGACTTCGTCGCCCGGCCCCACCCCCGCGAGCGCCAGTCCCAGATGCAGCGCGGCCGTGCCGCTGTTCACGGCGACCGGGTGGAGAATCCCGAGCCGCGCAGCGAGATCCTGCTCGAACCGGCGCGTCATCTTCCCCTCGCTCAGCCAGCCCGAAGCGAGAACCTCGCCGGCGAGCGTCCTGGATCGGGGCGATACGTGAACGTGGAAGAAGTCCATGGCTCCGTCCGGCTCCTACGAGACCGACCGGTAATAGTCGATGGTGCGCGAGATCCCGTCCTCGATCGGCATGAACCGGAAATGGGGAAACTTCTCACGGAACCGCCGGTCGTCGAGGATCTTGCTGGGCGCGCCGTCGGGATAACGCGTGTTGAACACCAGCTCGACTTCGTATCCCAGGATCTTCGCGGCCAGCGCGGCGATCTCGGCGATCGTGTGGCCCTGCTTCTGCGCGATGTTGACCGGGTCGATCTGGGGTCCGCCTTCGAGGGACTCGACCAGGACGCGGGCGGCGTCGTCCACGTAGACCCATTCGCGCACGGGTCGCCCGCTGCCCCAGATCTCGAAGCGTCGCTCCCCCGCCTTGCGGGCGCGCAGCAGCCGGATGATGATGCCGTTGAGGGCGTGCACCCGGTCGGGGTCGGAAGCGTCTCCGGGGCCGTAGGCGTTGGGGACGAGCCAGTTCACCGACCCCACGCCGTGCTGTCTCTGATAAGAAGCGGCGAGGGCGTGGATCATGCGGCGCGTCGATCCGAAGGCCAGGACCGAGTCGTGCACCGGGCCGTTCTGCCACTCCGACTCGACCTGCACGGCCGCCTCGCCCGGATAGGAGCAATTGGAGATCGGGTTGACGAGGACGGCAGAAGGGCAGACGCCCCGGAGGGCGGCGTAGACATTCAGGATCATCCTCATGTTGTCGTGGATGACGTCCGCTGCGTTCCGGCTCACGTAGTGCAGGCTCCCGACGTGCGCCGCGCAGTTGATGAGAGCCTGAGGGCGCAGGGCGGCGAGACGGTCCGTCAGCCCCTGGAGGTCCAGAAGGTCGCAGCCTTCGCGGCGGGACAGCGAAACGCCCCGCTCGCCGCGCTCCTGGAGGAGACGCATCACACTGCGACCGATGAACCCGGTCCCGCCCAGGACGACGACCGTCTTCATGCCGCCTCCACCGACCCGACGCGGCTGGTCTCCCACTCCAGGGCGGGTCGCACCACACCCGGGATCGGCCGGCCCCACCGACCGCGCACGCTTCCCGGCTCGCCGCTGTCGATCACCTGGAATGCGGCGCTGTCGTACTCCAGAAAATGGATCTGGTAGACAGGATGACCCGTGCTCACTTCCGCGACGACGCGCACCTGCCCCTCGGCGAACAGGTTGCCGGGGACGACGCAACGGCTGCGGTAGACGCCCGGCGGCTTGGGCGCCTCGTTCCTCGGCTCGCCGAACCAGTCGCAGGACACGAACAGATGCACGCCCTGGTCGTTGAGGAAGGAGAACCCCGACACCAGGACGGCGCCCGCTTTCAGATTCAAGTACTCCATCTCGACGGTCACCGGCCGGCGCACGTCCACGACGTCGCTCACGCGTCCGTCGCAGAGGACGCGAACCGACTTGAGGCGGGCGACGGCGTCGCCCGGCGCGGTCGCGGGGTCATGCCAGCGCCTCTCGGCGGAGGTGCCGAGGTCGGACTTGAGGTAATGCCCGGTGACCTGGAAGATGTCGCCGTCCATCCGGACGCGCCCCTGCTCCAGAAGGATGCCGCGCCGGCACAACCGCGTGACCGACGGCATGTGATGACTGACGTAAAGGACCGTGCGCCCTTGGCGTGCGACGTCGTCCATCTTGCCGAGACAGCGTTTCTGGAACGCCGCGTCCCCCACCGCCAGGATCTCGTCGACGAGCAGGATGTCCGGGTCGATGTGCGCGGCCACGGCGAAGGCCAGGCGCACGAACATGCCGCTGGAGTAGTGCTTGACCGGCGTGTCGAGAAACTGTCCGATCTCTGCGAAGTCGACGATGGCGTCGAACTTGGATCGCAGCTCCGCGCGCCTCATCCCCAGTATGGCGCCGTTCAGGAAGATGTTCTCCCGTCCGGTCAGCTCCGGATGGAAGCCGGTTCCGACTTCCAGCAGGCTGCCGACGCGACCGAACAGCTCGACGCGCCCGCGTGTCGGCTCGGTGATGCGCGCCAGGACTTTGAGGAGGGTGCTCTTGCCGGCGCCGTTGCGGCCGATGATGGCGACCGCTTCCCCCTGGCGCACCTCGAAGGAGATGTCCTCCAGGGCCCAGATGGTCGGCGACCCGCCGTCCCGCCCCGACAACCGCCGCAGCCGGCGCAGCGGGGCCTTCGCCACCGCCATGATGCTTTCGCGCAGGGTCGTGTAGGTCGTCGCGCGCGCGCCGATGCGGTACTTCTTGCTGACGCCCTCGGCACGGATCATCGGCGCTGTCATGACGGGGGGCCCTTCACACGATGTCCGCGAAGCGCCTCTCGACGCTGCGGAAGTACGCCAGGGCCATGAGGAGCAGGACGATCGAGGAGGTCGTGGAGACCGCGATGGGAACCCAGGGGAATGTCTCTCCCAGGAGCGACGCCCGGCAGCCGGCGATCGGCCCGACCATCGGGTTGAGCGAGTACAGGAGTCTGAAGCGTCCAGGGATCGCGTCGAGCGGGTAGGCGACCGGGCAGAGAAAGATCCAGGTCTGGATCAGGTAGCCGGTCACGTACCGGAAATCGCGATAGGCGACCGTGAGCGCCGACAGAAGGGTCCCGACCCCGATCGCCGACAGAATCGCCGTGCCGACGAACACCGGAAAGAGCAGCGCGCGCGCCGGGAGCGGCAGGCCGAATCCCAGAAGCAGCCCGAACATCAGGACGCTCGAGACCACGAGATCCGGGAGGGCGGACCCGACCGCGGCGACCGGTATGATGAGGCGCGGGAAGTAGACTTTGGAGATCAGATGGCTGCTGACGACGAGGCTCGTCGAGCTCTGCCCCGCGGCCGCGGCGAAGAAGCCCCACAGGAGAATCCCCGAGTAGGCGAAGACCGGGTAAGGGACCTGTACGAGCCGTCCCATGCCGCCGAGCCTGCCGAAGACAAAGGTGAACAGGATCATCGTAAGAACCGGCTGCAGAACGGCCCAGGCCACGCCGAGGACCGTCTGCTTGTAGCGCACCTTCACGTCGCGCCAGACGAGGAAGTACAGAAGCTCGCGGGAGCGCCAGAGCTCGAGGAGTCCGAACCCCTTCCACCCCGGGCGCGCCTCGATGACGACGAGCGGCGCCCGGCCCTGCCGGTCGGCCGATGATGCGGTGGTCACCGAAGACCGGGGAACGCTCATGTCGGAGGCATCCTAGCACCGCGCGGCCGGCTGGCTGTCCGAATCGAGGGGCCGTCAGCCCGCCCGTGCATAATCTATTGACCTGCTTCGAGATTTCAAGCCGGAGAGGGGCCGGCTGCGAGGCGCGACCCTCACCACGGGCTGGAAATCGCTGAAACGAATCACCATATTGAAACGGGACGATCTGGAGAGGGGGAGGAGCATGAAAGTCCTGGTCACCGGCGGAGCGGGGTACATCGGTGCCGTTCTCGTGCCCCACCTCCTGGAGAACGGCTGCCGCGTCAAGGTCCTCGACAACCTGATGTACGGGGGAGGAACCCTCCTGCCGAACGTGCGTCACCCGAACTTCGAGTTCGTGCGCGGCGACGTGCGCGACGAGCGCGACGTGCGCGAGGCTCTCAAGGGATGCGACGCCGTCGTGCACCTGGCGGCGGTGGTCGGATTTCCCGCCTGCCGCAAGTACCCGGACCTGGCGACCTCGGTCAACGTCAACGGCACGAAGGTGGTAGCCGACGCGGCCGGCAGGAGCCGGCTCGTCCTGTTCGGCTCGACCGGCAGCAACTACGGCGCGCTCATCGACAAGGTCTGCACGGAGGACACGCCGCTCCAGCCGCTGACGCTCTACGGCAAGACGAAAACGGCCGCCGAAACGTACATCATGGAGCACTGCACCGCGGTCGCCTACCGCTTCGCCACCGCCTTCGGCGTCTCACCGCGCATGCGGCTCGACCTCCTGGTCAACGAGTTCGTCTACACGGCCATCAAGATGCGCTATCTCGTCGTCTACGAGGCGCACTTCATGCGGACCTTCATCCACGTCCATGACATCGCCCGCTCGTTCCTGTTCGCCATCGAGAACGGACAGAAGATGCGCGGCCAGGTCTACAATGTGGGCTCGGAGGACATGAACTACAGCAAGGCGGACGTGTGCGAGATGATCCGTTCGAAGGTCGACTACTACCTGCACTACGCCGACGTCGGCCAGGACGCCGACAAGCGCAACTACATCGTCTCGTACAGGAAGATCGGCGACCTCGGGTTCAAGACGACGATCGCCCTGGAACAGGGAATCGACGAGCTGGTGCGTGGTGTCGAGGTCCTCGAGTTCAAGACGCCCTATTCCAACCTCTGAGGAAGCGCACATGCGCGACGCCCCGGTCCCGGACGCCCAGGCCTGGGACACACCGGCCCGCGAGGCGAACAGGACGGACCGGGTGCGCGTGAGCTTCGTGCTGTCCACGCGCAACCGCGCCGATCACCTGGATCGCGCCATCCGGAACGCCCGCGAGCTCATGGGCGCGGACGACGAGCTGATCATCGTCGATGGGGGCTCGACCGACGGCACGGCCGAGGTGGTGCGGCGGCACGCGGACATCGTCACGCAGTTCGTGTCCGCGCCGGACACGGGCGAGGCCCACGGGTTCAACCGCGGCCTTCTCATGGCGCGGGGCCGCATCATCAAGCTGCTCGGCGACGACGACTACCTCTACCCGGAGGGCATGCGCCGGGCGATCGCGATGCTCGAGGATCACCCCGAGATCGATGCCCTGATGTGCGGCGGAGAGGCGTGCGAGTTCGATCCTGCGAGCGGCCGGACCCGGCTGGTGGAGTACCGTTTCCTGCCCCCGGGGATGCATCTCCGCGACGACGTGACGCACGTGCTGCGCTACACGCAGTGCGGGCTCGGGCTCGTGCTGGCGCGGCGGGTGCTCGAACGGGTGGGTCTGCTCGATACGTCCTTCCGCGCCGTGGACACCGATTACATGGCCCGCCTCATCCGGAGCGGTGTCGACTTCCGCTATTACAACGTCAAGCTGTTCCGCCACATCACCCACCCGCACTCGGGTCAGAACCGGGAGGCCGAGTCCCTGCGCGATCGAGCGCGGGTCCTGCTCGGCAGCGGTGCCTTCCCGCGCATCGACGAGGCGAGGAGTCCGTCGGCGCTGGCGCAGGCGCTGGGACTCGACCGGGTTCCGCGCGGAGAGGCGCTGGCGCTCCTCATCTGGTACGCCGAGCGGTTGCGGCGCGGGCGGCTCGGATTTCTGCTCTCGTGGATGGCCTGGGGAACGCGCGCGGCGGCGGGGGTCTTCAGGGTCTGCCGCGGAGTCGCGCGTCGGATTCTACCGGCCGGCATGATGCGCGGTCGGAGGGATGTGGACCTCGCCGTCGAGCCGGAATGGGACGGCAGCCTGCGTTGAACGCGCCGGTCCTGGTTCTGGGGCCGGTGGAGCCGCCGATCGGCGGCGTCAGCCGGTATTGCAGGAGCGTCACGGATCTGCTGCGGCGGGAGGGGACCGGTGCCGTGCAGCTCGATCCCGGCCGCCCGGGCACGACCGCCTCAGAATTCCTGGCGCGGGCGCTCACCTGGCCTGTGCGGAGGGCGCTGGGCGCGTCGACCTTCCCCGTCCTGAGAGCAGTGCGGAAACACAAGGCGCGACTGGTTCTCGACAATCGACAGGTTCTCTGGCGCGATCCGGCGGAGGCACGGGGCCTCCGGATGTGTGTGCGCGTTCCGTATGCGCTGGCCATCCACGACGGGGCGTTCCCCGGGTTCGTGGAGGCTCTCGGTGAGCGGAGGCGGCGCGGGCTGTCGCGCGCGCTCGAAGGTCTGTCCGGAGCGTTGTGCATGAGCGACGCGATCGTCGAAGCCGTTCTCCGGACGGCTCCCCGGGCGCGCGCCCGCCGTATGAGTCCCTTGCTGGAGGCGCCGGCCGGACCCGGGGCCCCGCTGCCGCGCGATCTGGAGGCCTTTTTCGGGATGCCGGGGCCGGTCATCAGCGGCAGCGGCGCGCTGCACCCCCAGTACGGGATCGAGGAGCTTCTCGCGGCCTTCGCCGAGCTTCGGAAACGCGGCCGTCCCCTCCGCGTCGTGATCCTGATCGGATCGTTCGCCGAGGAGCCCTCGACACGCGCCGCCCTGGCCGAGGCGCGGGCTCGATTCGGCGATGGAGCGATCCTCGTCCTCACCGATTTTCCGGACGGCGCGGCGGTGATCGCGCGCTCCCAGGTCTACGTCCGTCCCTCGCGGATCGACAGCTTCGGGATGGCGCTCCACGAGGCGCTGCTGTCGGGCGTCCCGGTCGTCGCCTCCGAGCATCCCACGCGCCCGGAGGGTGTCGTGACCTACCGGCCGGGGGACGTCGGCGCCCTGGCGCGGGCCATCGAGGCGGCCCTCGTCCCCGCGGCGAGATCGGCGGCGGCCGAGCGGGCGCCGCGGCTCCGCGAGATGGTCGAAAGAAACAGCAGGGAGACTCTCGAGGTCCTGAGAGCCCTCGTCGGACACTCTCCTAGCGCGCCGGCCGGTATCCGGGGCCGCGCAGGATTCGACCGGGCAGGCGGCCGGTGATCTTCCCCTGGTCCACGACCAGGGTCCCGTTGACGAAGACCTCGACGATCCCTTCCGAGAGCTGGTGCGGCGCGTCGAACGTGGCCCGATCGATCACCTTCCCGGGGTCGAACACGGTGATGTCGGCGAACGACCCCGGACGCAGCAGACCTCGGTCCCTCAGCCCCAGCTTCTGGGCGGGAAGGGACGTCATCTTGCGCACCGCATCTTCGAGACGCAGGAGCTTCTCCTCGCGGACGTAGCGCCCGAGGACGCGCGGGAACGTGCCGTAGGCGCGCGGGTGGCAGTTGCTCGCCCCGAGCACCCCCTCGGGGGACACACCCGCGTTGTCGCAGTTGAACGCCACCCAGGGGGTCGTCATCGCGGTGCGGACGTCGTCCTCCGACATGGCGAAGTAGACGCAGTCGACCGATCCGCTCTCCTCCACGAGCAGATCGAACATCGTCTCGATCGGGTCCTTGCCGCGCAGGGCCGCTATGTCCGACAGTCTCTTCCCCTGGTACTGCTTGTTCGCCTGCGTCCTTACGCCGACGACGAGCACGCCGTCCGGCCCCCCGACGTTGTGGAACAGGCTCTCCCACCCTCCCGAAGGGTTCTCGACCTCGGCGCGGATGCGGGCGCGCTCGGCGGGGTCCTTCAGGCGGGCCACGAGCCGGGCCACGCCCCCTTCCGAAGCCGTCGGCGGCAGACTCGCGGCCAGACCGGTCGACGACGCGGGGTAGGGATAGATGTCGGCGGTGATGTCGATCCCGCGTCCGCGGGCGCCGTCGATCTCCGCCACCACCTCCTTCATGCGCCCCCAGTTCTTCCGCCCCGCGCACTTGAGGTGCCAGACCTCGACCGGGATCTTCGCCTGCTCGCCGATGGTCTCCGCCTCCTTCAGGGCCGTGATGATGTCGTCCGCCTCGTTGCGGATGTGCGAGGCGTAGATGCCGCCGTACAGGGACGCGACCTTCGCCAGCTCGACGAGCTCGTGCGTGTCCGAGAAGCTCGCCGGCGGATAGATGAGGGACGAGGACAGGCCGAACGCCCCGGCCTCCATGGCGCGCGCCACATGGCGCTTCATCGCCTCGAGCTCGGCCGGTTCCGGCAGCCGGTTGTCGCTCTTCAGGACCGCCTGGCGCACCTGGGTCGCCCCGACGAGGTGGGCGAAGTTGATCGCCGATCCCTTCGCCTTGATTCGCCGGAAGTAGCCCTCGTAGTCGCGCCAGTCGACGGTGAGCTTGTACTCGGCGATACCCGGCAGGAGGTCCTCGATCGTGAAGGACGTCTGCGGCGCGACCGAACCCCCCTCGCCGGTCAGCTCGGTCGTGATCCCCTGCGTGATCTTGCTCTGCACCCGGGGGTCGACGAGCACCGTCAGCTCCGACTGCCCGAGCATGTCGATGAACCCCGGGGCGATCACCAGGCCGCGGGCGTCGATCGTCCGGTGGGCGCCGGCGTCCTTCAGATTGCCGATGGCGGCGATGCGGTCGCCGCGGATCGCGACATCTCCGGCGAACCACGGATTGCCGCTGCCGTCCACGATCCGCCCTCCGCGCAGCAGGACATCGTAGGTTTCCTTTGCAGCGACAGACGGCGCGCCCGGCTTCGTGACCGGCGCGGGAGCCGGGGCGGCGCCCGCGGCGGCGAGTGCTGTGAAAAGGACGGCCCAAGGGGCGAGCGCGCGCGGGACATTCCGACCTGTCATGAAAGGGCCTCCTTCTCCATCGCGGGGCCGGCCACGACCAGCACCGAGCGATCCGGAGTCAGGTACGTCCGGGCCGAATCCTCGACGTCGTTCCGCGTGACCTTCCCGATCAGACCGGGCAGTCTCTCAGGGTAGTCGATCCCCAGGCCGTGGAACTCGGCGTCCGCGAGGACGGCCGCCGCTTCGGGATTGGTCTCCATCCGCCGGGGAATGGAGGAGGCGAGCGCCTGCCTGGAATCGCGCAGCTCGGAAGGGGTGACGCCGCGGCGCACGATCTGCGTGATCGTCCGCCGCATCAGATCGATGGCACGCCGCACGCCGTCCGGCGCGACCCCGGCCCGGACCGCGAACGGCCCCGCCCCAAGACCCGCGGTGAAATGGGAGTAGGCGTAATAGGCCAGGCCGGCCCGATCGCGGATCGCCTTACCGAGACGCCCCCCCAGACCGAACTCCCCCAGGATGCTGTTGAGGACCAGGACCGAGGGGAGATCGGGGGCCAGGCGCCTGAGCCCCCTGAAGCCGAGCGCGATATCGGCCTGGGTCTTCCCCGCGATTGACCGGCCCACGACGACGGCCTTCTCGGGCGCGGGAGGATCCGGGATCGAGACGCGCGCCGGCGGCGCGGTCGTTCCGCCGCGGGCAGCGGGCGTGGCCCAGGACCCGAAGACCCTCGCCGCGAGGTCGAAGACGCGCGCCGGATCGAAATCTCCGGCCAGCGACAGGATCGTCCCGCCGGGGCGGTACCGCGCGCGGTGGAAGGCGGCGAGATCCGGGCGATCGATGCGGGTCACGCTGTCGCGTGTTCCCAGTCGCGGGTGGTGGTAGGGGTGGCCGGGAGGGAAGAGGGCCGCGTGCAGCTCCATCTCGGCCACTGCGGCGGTATCCTGATCGCGCTCGGCGATGGCGGTCAGGGCCTGGTCCTTCTCGCGGCGGATCTCGGTCTCCGGAAACGTCGGCTCCGCCGCGATGAGGCGCACCCGCTCGAGAACACCGCTCAGGTGCCGCGACAGGAGTCGCAGCTCGATCTCGGTCGTGTCGCGACGCGCGGAGGCGGCGTACGCCACGCCGAGGTCGTCGAAGAACGACGCGATCGCCTCGCCCGGCAGGGAGCCGGCTCCGCGGTCCAGCAGGTCCGCGACCAGCGCCGCGGTCCCTTCCCTTCCGGGAGGATCGAAGGCCGCCCCCGCCTCGAGGACCAGTCGCACGGCCACCGAGCGCGCCGCGCGGTTCGGCCGCGCGATCACCACGAGGTCGTTGTCCAGGCGGATCTGGCGCGCCGAGCTCATGGGACGGCGGCGCCCGGGAGGGCGGCCGCAGCCGGGGCGGGGGGCGGCGCCGACGGCAGGAGAACGCCCACCGTCCTGCGATCGCGGCCGAGCCGCGCGCGCGCGAAGGCCGTCACGTCGGCGGCCTTGACGGCCAGCACGCGTCGCGGCAGGTCGAAGAACAGACGGTGGCTGGCGATCGTCTCGAAGAAGCCGAGCTGGTGGCCGAAGTCGGTCGTGCTCTCCGACTCGAGAGCGTGCCGCGCCAGGAACTGGTTCTTGGCCCGCTCCAGGTCCCGCGCCTCGATGTCGCCGCGCGCCAGGCGATCGATCTCGGTGGTCAGGACGTCCTCGAGGCGCGCCGGGTCGACCCCCTCGTTCGCCGTCATGGCGATGCGGTACAGGTAGGGGTGACGGGACGGCAGGACGAGGGTCGAGACCTGGCCGGCAAGGTTCCCTTCGATCAGGGTCCGGTACAGGCGCGACGACTTGCTCGGGCCGCGCCCGTCGTGGCCGGACCAGACGTTGACCGTCGGGCCGCCGGCAAGGATCCCGTCGGTGACGAGAAGAGCGGCGAAGTCGGGCTCCGCCGCCGCGGGGGCGTGAAAGGCGACATCGACGTAGACCGCCCCGGAAGGGCGCCGCACCAGGAGGCGCCGCTCGCCCGATTGCGGCGGCTCGACCGTCCGCACGGGCGGCGGTTCCTGCCCGCGGCGGACCCCTCCGAAGTGGCGGCGCACCAGACGGAGCGCCGCGGCCGCTTCGAAGTCTCCGGCGGCGACCAGGATCGCGTTGTTCGGCACGTAATAGCGGCGGTAATGCCCGTAGAGATCATCGCGCGTGATCGCCTTCAGATCCGACAGGTAACCGATGGTCGGCCAGCGATAGGGATGGGCCTGGAGCGCCGTGCCGGTCACCTCCTTCTCGAGGAACGAGCGCGGGTCGTTCTCGCCCCCCTGCAGCTCCGAGATCACGACGTTCCGCTCGTGCTCGACCTCGGTTGTCGAGTAGAGGCACTCCGTCATCCGGGACGACTCGAGGCGGAGCATCTCCTCGAACGCGTCGCTCTGCACCGTCTCGTAATAGGTGGTGACGTCGAGCCAGGTGTAGCCGTTCCAGGTGCCGCCCGCCAGCTCGACCCGGCGGATCACGTCGTCCTTGGGGATGCGGCGCGTCCCCTTGAAGTTCATGTGCTCCACCCAGTGCGACAGACCGGTGATGCCGGGGCGCTCGTCGCGCGAACCGACGCGGTACCAGCACCAGACGGAGACGACCGGGGCCTGGCGCATCTCGCGCAGCAGGACGACGAGCCCGTTCGGAAGACGGACCGCGCGCACTCCGCCGCCGCGGGCCGCTGCGGTCATGCCCGCGCCTCGCGCGAGAGCAGGCTCCGGGCTCCGCTGGGCTCGACCTGATAAATCTCTCTCAAGGGGCTCCTCGGTACGGGGGGCCGGGACACCTGGCCCGAGTCGCGCGGGGTCCGCGCATGGTAATACACGCCGACAGCGCGCGGCAACCGGGGAGTTCGCGGGTTCGGATTAGAATGACGGAGAATCGGGAGGTGGATCGCGTGTCCAGAGGCTATGTCCCATTGGTCGAGGTCCGCCGCGGCGAGATCGTCGAGTCCGTCCATTTCGGGGCGATCGCGGTGGTCGACGCGCTGGGCAGACGCGTCGCGGCCGTCGGCGAACCGACGCAACCGGTCGTGCTGCGCTCCACCGCGAAGCCGGCGCAGGTTCTGCCGCTGATCGACTCGGGGGGCGCGGAGCGCTTCCGCTTCAGCGACGAGCAGATCGCCGTGATGATCGGATCACACGGCGGCGAGCCGTTCCACGTCGGCGCCGTCCGCTCGATTCTCGAGACGATCGGTCTCGACGAGAGGGCGCTGCAGTGCGGCGCGCACGATCCCTACCACCGGCCCTCCGCCCGCGCCCTCCGGCAGAGCGGCCAGGAGCCCACGCCCCTGCACAACAACTGCTCCGGGAAGCACGCCGGCATGCTGGCGCTGGCGGTCCACCTGGGGGCCCCGATCGATCGTTATCTGGAGCCGGGACACCCGGTGCAGGAGCGCATCCGCGCGCGCCTCGAGTCCCTCGCCGGTCTCGCGCCGGGCCCCGCGCCCAGCCTGATCGACGGCTGCTCGGCGCCCACCTTCGCCATGCCGCTGGCCGGTCTGGCGCTGCTGTACGCGCGGCTCGCGGCGCCTGCCGGACCCGCGGCGGACGCGGACTCCTCCGTGCGGCGTGCGGTCGCGGCCATGCGCGGCCACCCCGAGATGATCGCCGGCACCGACCGGTTGTGCACCGCGCTCATGCGGACCGGCCGCTCCGGTCTCATCGCCAAGATCGGCGCCGAGGGGATGTATGCCCTCGCCTGGGAACGGGGCGGGACGGGGTACGGCCTGGCTCTCAAGATCTCGGACGGGGAAGGGCAGCGATCGAGGCACAGCGTGGCTCTCGAGGCGCTGCGTCAGCTCGAGGTCCTCCCGGCGGAGGAGGCCTCGAGCCTGCGCGCACGGTTCGTGGACGAGATCCGCAACCACCGCGACCTGGTCGTCGGCAGCATCCGCACCACCTTTCGGCTGGCCTGAGGGATGGTATAATCAACGTTCGCGTGACAGGCTGAGGAGAAACACCTTGCGGGGCGTGGTCGAGGTGGACGACGGCAATTTCGAGAGCGAGGTCCTGCGCTCGACCGTCCCGGTTCTCCTGGATTTTTCCGCGGAGTGGTGCGCGCCCTGCAAGAGGCTGCAGCCGATCGTCGAGGCGATCGCGCAGGAGTACGACGGCCGCCTGAAGGTGGCGCACCTGGACATCGACAAGGCGCAGTCCACCGCCGTCCGGTACGGCATCATGTCGGTCCCGACCGTCCTGCTCTTCAAGGGAGGGAAGGTTCAGGACCAATTGCTGGGGTACGTGCCGAAAGACAAGCTGATCGAGAAGATCAATCCGATCCTGTGAGAGATTCCCTCTGAGCGCCATCCTGCGTCGGCCCCGGCTCCTGAGTGTCCTGGCGGGAGGTGCTCTGGCGATCCTCCTTCTGCCCGCGGCGCCTCTGCGGGCACAGAAGATGCCGACCCTCGGGCCGCTCGCCGGAAATCGTGTCGGCGACCTCGCGCACGATTTCACGCTCAAGGATCTGAACAACCAGAAGCACACGCTGAAAGAGCTGCGGGGGAAGCAGGTGGTCCACGTCGTCTTCTGGGCGACCTGGTGCGTCCCGTGCCTGGAGGAGATCCCGGCGCTGCGCACGATCCAGGAGAAGTACCGCGATCGGGGCGTTCAGATTCTCGGGATTGTCGTCGAAAGGGATCAGACGAAGGACGGCGTGCGGGCCGCGGCCCGCGACATGAAGATCAACTACCCCATCCTTTGGGACGACGGCGGCGAAGTCCAGGATCGTTACAAGGTCGAGTACATTCCGCAGAATTTTCTCATCGGAAAAGACGGCGTGATTCGCTACGCCGGCACCTTGCTGCCCTCCAATTACGAGGCGCTCCTCGAGGCGTTGTTGAAGGACGATGCCGCCGCCCGGACCGCCCACCGGTAGACCGGGTCCCCGGCACCTGATCCCGCCGCCGCATTGACGCTGCCCCCGCCGGAGATTAAGATCTTCGGGTGAACCGTCCGGAACAGGCCATTCTCGTAGGGCTCTGCCGCAATCGCTGTGACCGCGCCGAGGTCGACGAGCACCTTCTGGAGCTGGGTCTTCTCGCGGAGACGGCGGGAGCCCTGGTCGTCGGCACGGTGGTCCAGGATCGGGGCCCCCTGCACGCGGCGACGCTGGTGAGACGCGGCAAGGTGGAGGAGCTGGCGCTGATGGCCCGCGCGCGCCGGGCCGATCTGGCCATCTTCGACGAGGACCTGTCACCGGCCCAGGTCAAGAACCTCGAGAAGGAGGCCGGCGTGAAGATCCTGGACCGCTCCGGCCTCATCCTCGACATCTTCGCGCGCCGCGCCCGCACGCGCGAGGCGCGCACCCAGGTCGAGCTGGCGCAGCTGCGCTATCTCCTGCCGCGCCTGACGCGTCAGTGGACCCACCTGTCGCGGCAGGACGGCGGCATCGGGCAGAGGGGCGTGGGCGAGACGCAGCTCGAGATCGACCGCCGCCTGATCCGCAGGCGGATCGCGCGCCTGGCGTCGGACCTGAGCAGCATCGAGACCGAGCGCGATGAACGGCGCAAGAAGCGCTCGGCCGTGCCGCGCGTGGCGCTCGTCGGCTACACGAACGCCGGCAAATCGACCCTCATGAACCTGTTGACCGGTGCCCGTGCGCGAGTCGAGAACCGCCTCTTCTCCACGCTCGATCCGCTGGTGCGGCGCTGCGAGCGCGGCGGGCGTCCGTCCTTCCTGGTCGTCGACACGGTCGGGTTCATCCGCAAGCTGCCGCACCACCTCGTCGCCTCGTTCCGCAGCACGCTCGAAGAGGCGGCCGGCACCGACCTCCTCGTGCACGTCGTCGACTCCTCCTCCTCTTCGCTGCAGGACCAGATGAGGAGCACACGCGACACCCTGGAGGGCCTGGGGCTCGCCGACGACCCGCGTCTCGTGGTGTTCAACAAGATGGATCTGGCCCCCGCGGACGCGCTCGACAGGCTCAGGCGCGAGTATCCCGAGGCGGTGTTCCTGTCGGCCCTGGACCCCTCGCAGGCGGATCGGATCGAAACGCGCGTCCGGGCGGCCCTGCGCGCCTCCAGGGCCGCCGGGCCGCCGGCCTCCGTCGCGAGGTCGCTCGCGCCGGTCTGGGTCCTCGGCCGGGGGGGTGACTCGTGAGGACACGGAAGAAGGAGACCCGCGGCGCCGGCCACGGTCACGCCCGCCTTCGCGTCGGCGTGATCTACGGCGGCCGGTCGGTCGAGCACGAGGTCTCTCTGGTCTCGGCGCGGGCCATCATGCAGGCGCTCGACCCGCGCCGGTACGAGGTCGTCCCGATCGGCATCACGCGGCAGGGACGCTGGGTGCTGGCTGGAGCGCATTGGACCCTGCCCCCCGATCCCTCGGTGCGGGGGCTCGTGCGTCTGAGGAACGGCGGGCGGGCGGGAACGGCGCTCGCCTCCCTGCCCAGGGCGGCCCTCAAGTCCGCCGCCGGGCCGGGCCGCGACCCGGGGCCGCTGGGGCGACTCGATGTCATCTTCCCCGTCGTCCATGGCATGGGCGGAGAGGAGGGCACGCTACAGGGGCTCCTCGAGCTGGCGGACATCCCCTACGTCGGCGCGGGTGTCCTGGGCTCGGCGCTGGGGATGGACAAGGCGATGATGAAGGTCGTGTTCCGCGAGGCCGGTCTCCCGATCGTCGATCACCGTGTCCTGCGGCGAAGCGACCTCGAAGCCGGGCGCGACCGCTTCGTCCAGGCGGTCGAGGAGGCCTTCGGCTATCCCTGCTTCGTGAAGCCCGCGAACGGCGGCTCGAGCGTCGGGGTCAGCAAGGCGAAGCGGCGCGCCGATCTCCTCGAGGCCATCGATCTGGCGGCGCGCTACGACCGCAAGATCATCGTGGAGCGAGGCGTCGACGCGCGCGAGATCGAGTGCAGCGTCCTCGGGAACGACGAGCCGGAGGCCTCGGTGCCGGGGGAGATCGTGCCGGGAAACGAGTTCTACGATTACCGGGCCAAGTACATCGACGAGAACTCGCGCCTGCTGATTCCGGCCCCCTTGAGCCCGGAGCAGACACAACGCGTCCGCGACCTGGCGCTGCGCGCGTTCCGGGCCCTGGACCTCTGCGGCATGGCCCGCGCCGATTTTTTCCTCGACCGGACGAGCGATGCCCTCTTCATCAACGAAGTGAACACGATCCCCGGGTTCACGCCGATCAGCATGTATCCGAAGCTGTGGGAGGCGAGCGGCGTGCCGTTCCCGGCCCTGGTCGATCGGCTGATCCGTCTGGCCGTCGAGCGGCACAGGGAAAAAAAGAGCCTGATCACCTCCTACCGGCCCGCGCGGAACGGTCGCCGCTCCTTGACAAAAGGCTGACGCCGTTCTATTTTTTCCAGGGTACCCCGGGGAGGCTGCCGGCCGCGGGGCGCCGTCGCCAACGATGCTGGACACCAACGTTCTCGTTCTCAACAGACTGTTTCAGGCCATCCAGGTCACCACGGTCCGCAAGGCATTCTGTCTCCTCTACAAGGGGCATGTGCGCGCCGTGGCCTCCGATTACACGACATACGACTGGGAGGACTGGGTGGACGTCCCGCCCCAGCCCCACGAGGATTCCATCATCACGCCGACGCTGCGCATCCGCATTCCGCGCGTCGTCCTGCTGGTGGATTTCGATCGGCTGCCCCGGCACGAGGTCCGCTTCACCCGGAAGAACATCTTCTATCGCGACCGCAACCGCTGCCAGTACTGCGGCGAGAAGTTCCAGACGCGCGATCTCAACCTCGACCACGTCGTGCCGCTGTCGCGCGGGGGAAAGTCGACCTGGGAGAACGTCGTGTGCTGCTGCATCGCCTGCAATTCCAGGAAGGGAGGCCTCCTCCCGGAGGAGGCCGGCATGCACATCATCCGTCCGCCGGTGAAGCCGCGCTGGCATCCGCTCGTCAAGATCTCGTTCACCACCGGGCAGTACGAGGTCTGGAAGAACTTCCTCGACATCGCCTACTGGAACACCGACCTGCGCGAGACCTAGAGCCGCGCTCCATCCACGGCCGTTTCCTTGCAATGCCCTGGATCGTGTGTTAACGTCCGGACATGTCCTCCCACCGCCCGCAATACAGCCCTCAGATCGGTCTCGGTGGTCGCATCACCCCGGGTGTGAAGGCGCTCCTGATCGCGAACGTCAGCGTGTTCGCGCTCCAGGTGCTGGCGCAGCAGATTGCCCGGACGGACGACGTCGAGCAGATCTTCGGTCTGCTGCCGAACATGGTTCTGCACAATTTGCAGCTCTGGCGCCTGGTCACCTATATGTTCCTGCACTCCACGAGCTGGCTCAGCCACCTGCTCCTGAACATGCTCATGCTCTGGATGTTCGGGACGGAGGTCGAGCGCGTCTGGGGGACGCGCGAGTTCGTGAAATATTACTTCCTGTGCGGCATCGGAGCGGCCATCACGACCTGCTTCGTGTTCAGGGACAGCAACACGATCGGCGCTTCGGGCGCCATCTTCGGGGTGATGCTGGCCTACGGTCTGATGTACCCCAATCGACAGATCTTCTTCTGGTTCATCTTCCCCATGCGGGCGATCAGCTTCGTCCTTCTGTGCACGGGGATCGAGCTGTTCTCCCTCCTGGGCCTGCCGGACAACGTGGCGCATTTCGCCCACCTCGGCGGGATGCTGTTCGGGTACCTGTACCTGAAGCGCGCCTGGCGGCTGAAGGAAGTCTGGAACGAGCTGCGCTGGCGCCTGCGCCGGCGCCGCTTCCGTGTGATGCGCGGCGAGGACGATCACTACCCCTACCACTGAGGGCGGGGGAGCGCTCTCTCCGTCAGAAGCAGGCGATCGGAAGGTAGGATGCGGCCAGGTCCGTGCCGAATCTCTCCGCGACCCGCGCGGGGAGGTCGACCCGCTGCAGCAGGCTGGTCCGGCCGTTCGCGAAGCGGAACACCAGCGCGCTCTCGAGACCACGCGCCGGTATCACCAGGACGATCCCCCGGCAATCCCCGCCCGAGCCGACGGCCCAGATGACCGCATGCGTGCGGTTCCCCGTGACCGGCACGTCCACGGCTCCCAGGATGATCGGTCGAGACCCGCCTCCGCCCCCTTTGACCCCCGTGACGGGCACGTCCGTGGCGCCCTGGATCGAGAACCCGCCGCGCGTACGCTGAGGCGCGACGTCGCGACCCGCGCTTCCGAGGTCGAGCGTCTTCGGCGCCGCGAACAGCCGCCCCGTCACGAGATCGAGCGGGGCATACTGGTAGGTGTCGGGTTGTCCGTAATAGAACAGGAACGACCCGGCCAGGGAGGTGCCGATCCGCGGCTCGTAGTTGTTCCCGGGCCCGAACGTGAGGTAATGGACATTGGTCCAGGCGCCCCCCGCGAAGCGGGCGTAGGCGATCTTGCGGAAGGACCCGTCGAAGCGGCTCCAGACCAGGACGGCCGAACCGCTTTCGTCGAGCGTGAGGGTGGGCTCCGCGTCGCGCGCCGCGTCCGCCGTGGTCGGCACGAGACCCAGATGGGTCCCGGCGGCGTCCATCAGCGAGTAGCCCAGGGAGGACGATTCCCGGCCCCCGCCCGGACGGGCGCAGCCGCGCTGCTCCCAGACGGTGAGGGACGCGCCGCCGGCGATCGTGACGGAGGTCGTGGAAGCGAACGCGGACAGGCTGGTGGCGGCACACAAAGCGAGAGCCGCTCCCACCATCCCGATCGCTTTCACCCGGCCGATGCCACGCACGCGTCCGCTCCTAGAAGGGGTTCTTGAGATTGATGATGTTGCTCACGTCGAACGTCCTCAGGAACTGCTTCAGCACCGGCAGGTGCGGGTAGAACTCCTGGAGCCTGTCGAAGTAATGATCGCTGCGCTCTTCGTTGCCCATCAGGAGGTTCACCTCGCCCAGCAGGTAGTAGCAATTCTTGACGATGTCCTTGTAGTCCTTCTCGGTCGCGATCTTCAGAGCCTTCTCGCCGTGCTCGTCGGCCTGTTTCAGCTCCTTGAGCTGCATGTAGGCGAAGCACAGGTCCTGGTAGCACTCGACCAGGCACCGGGTGTTGCCGTTGGCGAGCGAGATCTGGAGCGCCTCGAGGATGATGGCGATTCCCTGGCGATAGCGCTTCTTGAGCAGGCTGCAGTACCCCAGGTTTTCCTTGATGTAGTCGACAGGGTACGCGGTGCCGAGGTTTCCCTTCTGGCCGAGCGTCAAGGCGAAGCGGTACTCCGCCATCGCGTCGTCCAGGTAGCTCATGTTCATGTAGATGTTGGCGATGAGGTTGTGGCAGGTCGCCTTCCAGGTGTAGTCGTCGATGGTCTCGCTCGCCCGGAGAGCGCGCTTGGCATACATGAGCGCCTTGTGGAGGCGCCCTTGGCGGCGCAGGGCGCTGGCCAGGTTCGACGAGGCGATGAAGATGATGTTCGGGTCGGAGCTCTTGAGCAGGATCTCGCGCAGGCCCTTCTCGGCCTCCTGGATCTGCCCCTGGGAGAGGCGTGCCGTCGAGAGGTTGCACAACGCCCTGTGGATGAGGTGCTGATCGTTCAGCTCACGGGCGATCTGCAGGGCCGCCTCGAACTGCTCCTCCGCCTGGCGGAACTCGCCGCGCCGCACCTGCAGCGTGCCTTCGGCGGTCAGCTCCGAGTAATGCGCCACGCGATCCGTGGGCATGGGAGGCTCCTCAATTGTCCTTCTTGATCTTTTCGTCCCGGACCTTCTCTTCGGTCTGCATCTTGAACAGAATGAAGGCCTGCACCTCTTCCTGCGCCCGCGGGGAGAGTCTCTGGTACTGGCGCAGAAATTCGTACTCGCGCTCCCGTGTCGCGCCCGCCGCTCCCTCGTTGAAGAAATCGGAGATGTTCATCTCGAAGATCGAGAGGATCTTGAAGAGAGTCTCGAGGCTGACCTTGTACTCGCCGTTCTCCATGCGGCACAGATCGGATTGCTGGATGCCGATGCGGTGCGCCAGATCGGCCTGCGTGAGCGCACGATCCTTGCGCAGTGACCGGATCCTGGACCCCACCAGGAGGGACTGTCTCTTGAATTTTGACGTAATCATGCGGTCTATCCGCGATTCTTTCGCTGAAACACTAGAAAAACAAGGTACTTGAAGCCGATGTTGGTAACCCAAAAAGTTCTTGACACGCTTGTCGCGCAAACATATACTTGCGTCGTCAGCTCACACAGCCACAGCCATTCGCCGCGTCAATATCTTGATGAAACCGTCGAGACGAAGCGCGCAGCCGATTGCCATTCAACATTCCCCAGCGCCAATCGACCCGGGGTGCAGGTGTCTATCGACGCTTGTGTCATCGAAGGGGACCCGTGTCTTCTGGCCTGAGCCCACGAGAGTGACCTAAATGTATGGTGTTACAAAATCGAAGTCAAGGGAAAAAGAGGTCACCCGGCGCTGCCAGGCGGGCGATCAAGGAGAAGGACGAGCCTGATGGCAAATCGCTCTTTTGAAAGAAGTTCCTGCGTCTCCAAGTACCTACAGGAAATCAGCGAGTTCCCCCTCCTGACAAAGGAGGAGGAACACGACATAGCCGTCAAGATGGAAGAGGCCGGCAAGGACGGCTCGTACCACGACCTGGTCAAGTCCAACCTCAGCTTCGTCGTGAAGATCGCCAGTGAATACAAGAACATGGGCCTTCCCTTCGAGGACCTGCTGAACGAGGGGAACATCGGTCTGATCGAGGCCGCCCACCATTTCGACTCGTCGCGCGGCACCAAGTTCATCACCTACGCCATCTGGTGGATCCGCAAGTCGATCCTGAAAGCGCTGTCGCAGCACTCCGCCATGGTCCGCATCCCCAACTACCAGCTCAAGAAGGTCCGCAACGTGCGCAACACCGAGCGCATGCTGGCCCGGGAGCTGGGACGGGAAGCCGACCGCGAGGAGATCTCCAAGGAACTGCGCGTCACCATCGCCAAGATCGACGAAATCCTGCAGATGAAGATGCGGGAGCTGTCCCTGGACGAGAAGGTGGGGAAGGACAAGGACACCCCGATCTCGGATTACCTGGTGGACGGACGATCGATCAACCCCGAGGACGAGCTGATCAAGAACGAGAGCCAGGGGGTCATCCGCATGGCGCTGCGCAGCCTGAGCGACCAGGAGCAGACGGTCATCATCAATCGCTTCGGGCTGGAAGGGGGGCGCGTGTTCACGCTGAAGGAGATCGGCGAGAAGCTCGGCGTCTCGCGCGAACGTGTCCGCCAGATCGAAAACCAGGCGAAGAAGCGTCTGCGCAAGCTGATCGCGCGCCAGCAGCACCCCGAGAATCTCGCCGCCCGGGGGGCCAGGCTGCGCTCGTCGGGCTCCGACCCCGCGCCCGCGGTCCGGATCCGATCGAAGGAGTCGATGTCGCACTGAGGGTCACGGCGCCGCCCTCCCCGGGCGGACCGAAGGCGGGTTTTTCCAGGATCCCCGCGGCGGGCCGAACGCCGCGGGGATTCCTTTTTGAAATGCCTTCGATCGCTGTGCTATTCTGCGGTTCATGCGTCTGACGCGCGATCAGGTCGAGGCGATCTCCCAGCGGATCGTCCGCGGACTCATCAAGGACGAGATCATCGCCGCGGACCGTCCGGAGGCGGCCATCGACCTCCTGGCGGGCGTGTTCCTGGCCGATCTCGCGGCCGAGGACCGGCTCAACGACGAGGTCCACGAGCTCCTCAAGAACTACTCCGAAGAGATCAGCCGCGGCATGGTGAACTACCAGGAGCTGTTCCGCAAGGTGAAGTCGAAGATGGCCCGGGATCGCAAAATGGTGATCTCGTGAGACTCAGCCACGAGCGCTGCGTGCACCTGTCGCACCTCTTCGTCAACGCCCTCGAGGACGAGGAGAGCGTCGAGTTCCTGCTCGACCCGAACGACATCCGCCAGAGGATCCTGCAGATCCTCGAGGCGGAGCTGGTGAAGGAAGACGAGATGGAGGAGGCCATCCGGCGCAAGATCGCCCTGCACAAGCGCGACGTGCCGGAAGGCAGCGCCGAGTGGGATCTCCTCTTCCGCAAGTACTACGACGAGGAGATGAAGAAGGTGAAACGGGTCCGCGAGTAGGACGCATCCGCGCCCCGCCTCCATGATCGCCCCGCGCCAGGTCGTCGTCGGCACCGCCGGACACATCGATCACGGCAAGAGCCTGCTGGTGGAGGCCCTGACCGGCACGAATCCCGACCGCCTGAAGGAAGAGAAAGAGCGTGGCATCACCATCGACATCGGCTTCGCGAACCTCGTCCTGGACGACGGCACACGGGTCGGGTTCGTGGACGTGCCGGGTCACGAGCGCTTCGTCAAGAACATGCTCGCGGGAGTGGGAGGGATCGACCTCGTCCTGCTGGTCATCGCCGCGGACGAGTCGATCAAGCCGCAGACGCGCGAGCATTTCGACATCTGCCGCCTGCTGCGCATCCCGGACGGCGTCGTCGTCCTGACCAAGAGCGACCTGGTCGAGCCGGACATCCTCGACTTGGTGCGCCTGGAGGCGCGCGAGTTCGTGGCAGGCTCGTTTCTGCAGGCGGCGCCCATGGTCGCGGTCAGCAGCCGGACCGGGACCGGGCTCGAGGAGCTGACGACGGTGCTGCGCGATCTGGCGGGACGGGCCGCCGGGCGGGCTCCGCACGGTCTCATGCGTCTGCCGGTGGACCGCTCCTTCAGCATCAAGGGATTCGGCAGCGTCGTGACGGGGACGCTGATCGCCGGCACGATCCGCGAGGGAGACGAGGTGGCGGTCCTGCCGCAGGGGACGAAGGCGCGCGTCCGCGGCCTCGAGGTCTTCAACCAGCCGACCGCGATCGCGCATCCCGGTCAGCGGACGGCGGTCAACCTGCAAGGTGTCGAGGCGGGGGCGATCCAGCGAGGAAACCTCCTGACCGTTCCGGGAGTCCTCGAGCCGTCGTACATGCTCGACGTCGAGCTGGAGACGCTCGTGGCGGATGAGGCCGCCCTGCGCGATCTCGCGCGGGTGCGCTTCCACCATGGCACGCTCGAGGCGATGGCGCGCGTCAAGCTGTTCGAGGGCGGGACGCTCCCTCCCGGTGGCCGTGGTTTCGCGCAGCTCCGCCTGGAAACGCCGCTGGCCGCGCTGCCGGGTGATCGCTTCATCCTGCGCCGCTACTCTCCGCCGATTACCATCGGCGGCGGCACGATCCTGCACACACGCCCCCCCAAGCTGAGGCGCTCGGCGCCCGGGGCCCGTGAGCGCTTCGCGCGCCTGAGCGATCCCTCGCCCGTCGTCCGGCTGCGCGCCCTCGTCGACGAGGCGGGGGCGTCCGGTGTCGACGCGCAGGACCTGAGATCGCTCACCGGCCTGGAGCCGGTGGAGACCGCGCATCTCCTGGAGCCGGTCGTGCGCGCCGGGGAGATCGTGTCCCTCCCCGCCGCCGCGACGCGCTACGTGGCCGCGGAAGCCTGGAGCGATCTCGAGGACCAGGTGAAGGCGACGCTCGCGGAGTTCCACAGGAAGGAGCCGCTCAAGGAGGGGTTCCCCCGCGAGGAGCTGCGGACACGGCTGTTCGCCCGGCTCCATCCCGACGTCTTCAAGTTCATCCTGACGGGTCTCTCGCAGAAGGAGGCCGTGCGAGTCGAGAAGGACCGGGTCGCGCTCGCCACCCATCGCGTCGCGCTGACGCCGAAGGAGGAGGCTCTTTTGGAGCAGATCGAGGCCCATTACTCCTCGTCGGGGACCAATCCGCCCGAGCTCGACGAGGTGGTCGCGTCGCTGCACGCCGACCCGACCCAGGCCCGGCGGCTGTTCCACCTGCTCCTGCTGCGCGGGCGGCTGGTGCGCATCCCGGACGGCAAGGTGTTCCACGCGCGGGCTCTCGACGATCTCAAGCGCCGCCTCTGGGAGCAGCGCGCGCGCGCACCCGTCATCGACATCTCGGAGTTCAAGGAGCTGAGCGGCACCAGCCGCAAGAACGCCATCCCCCTCCTGGAGCATTTCGACCAGACGCGCGTCACGCGACGCGAGGGAAACAAGCGTCTCATCCTCCCGCCGCCCGCGGACGCACCCTAGGAGCGTCTGGGAGGCCGGCTGATTGACTCCCGCTCGCACGGGGTCTAAGATCAACCGTCTGGGGGTGCTACCAATGGGTCCGATTGGCTTTCCCGAGCTGATACTCATCTTGATCATTCTGCTTCTCATTTTTGGAGGCAAGAAGATCCCCGAGCTCGCCCGAGGTCTGGGCAGCGGCATTCGAAACTTCAAGGACGCCATGCACGAGGGGGAGCGCGGAGACCAGAAATCAAAAGATACCAAGGACAACTGAAGGCCGATCACCGCCCCAGCTTCGGTTCGAGGCGGGAGCGGGCGTAGAGAGTTGCCCGGTCCCCCCACCCCGCCATGTCGAGCAGCCCTCCTCTCCCCACTCCGACCCCTCCGATCCGGGAGGAGATCGCCCTCCAGAGGGCGACGGTCGCCCGGCTCAAGAAGGACATCCTCGGGATCGACCGCAACGCCCGCAGGCGCTACATCCGCGAGTTCCACGAGGAGTTCTCGCACCTCGAGGGACCCTCGTCCTTCGACGATCTGGTCGTCGCCTGCTTCAAGGCGGATCTCGTCTACATCGGTGATTACCACGCCCTGCCCTCCTCGCAGGAGTTCGCCGCCCGCCTCCTGCGCGAGATCGCCGATCGCGCCAGCGAAGTGGTTCTGTGCCTGGAGATGGTCTACACGCGCAGCCAGAAAGTCCTCGATCGGTTCATGACAGGGGAGATCGGCGAGGAGGAGTTCCTGAAGGGGATCCGCTACGACCTGGACTGGGGCTACGACTGGAAGTCCTTCCGGCGGCTGTTCGACGTCGCCCGCGAGCGCGGGATCGCTGTCTTCGGGGTCGATTGCGAGCCGCGCAGCGGCCTGCGCTACATCGGAAAGCGCGACATGCACGCCGCGGCCCGAATCGCCGAAATCGTGCAGCAGCGTCCGCGCGCCAAGATCGTGGTTCTGATCGGCGAGTCACACCTGGCGCGCAACCATCTGCCCCGCAAGGTGACCGACAACCTCAAGCGCAGAGCCCTGGAGCGCCGCGGTGTCATCGTGCTCCAGAACCTGGAGGAGATCTACTGGCAGCTGGCGGAGCGCGGTCAGCAGCAGGCTGACGTGGTGACGCTCGGTCCGGATCGCTTCTGCGTGTTCAACACCAGCCCGATCGCCAAGTACGAGGCCTACCGCCAGACGCTCGAAGCGTGGCAGGGGGACCCCGAGGACCAGGGGGACGTGGACCTGTCCTCGACCGTCTACAGCATGATCGACACGATCCTGAGGTTTCTCCGGGTCGACAAGTACACGCACGTCGTGAAGCGCAGCGGTCGCCCCGGGGACTTCCTGATCGACATCTACCCGGAGGTCTATTCCGGGCTCGACGACAAGGAGCTGAGACACCTCCTGCAGGCCCACGAATTCTCCGCGGAGGAGGTCGAGGAGATCGCCGATCACGTCGCCAACCGGGGCTCGTGCTACGTGCCGCGCATGAACGCCATCTTCATCGGACGGCTCAACCTGGTGCACGCCGGCGAGGAGGCGGCGCACTTCGTGAACCTGGCCCTGAAAGGGGAGGTCTACGACGACGCGCCGCGCGAGATGCCGCAGCACGACCTGTTCTACAACGGCGTCCTGGAGGAGGCGCTCGGGTTCTTCGGCTCGAAGCTCATCGACCCGGGACGCAACCACTTCTTCGAAACGGCGTTCTACCAGTACTACCGCAAGGACAGGGAGACCATCGAGCGGGAGACCGCGTACACCTACGAGGACTTCAACGCGATCATCCACTTCATCCTGCTGCACAAGAAATTCGAGCAGAACTACGGGACGTACGAAGACGTGCCCCCCGAAATTCTGGCCGGCATCCGATCCGAACCGCGCCGCGCCAACATCCTCATCCACGAGCTCGGATATTTCCTCGGGCAGCAGCTGCACGACGCCTATCGCGCCGGTGTCATCGACCGTCGCGACATCGCCCGCCTGTTCCGGGATTCCTTCCGCGAGAGCGGCAGTGCCCTGAAGACCTACCTCGATCTCACCGAGCGCGTGCGGCCCGCCCTGCAGGAAGGGTCGACCCCGCAGCCGTCGCCCGGGGATGGCGGGTCAGAGGCCCCTTGATGTCGCGGGGATCTCCGCCCGCCGGAACAGGACGCCGGTCGCCGAGCTGAACAGCAGCAGGGACGGCACGGCCGCGAGATAGCCCAGGCGCACGAGCTCTTCGAGGACCTGCAGGGCCTCGTCCGGACCGCACCCGAGCCTCGAGGCCGTGTCCTCGGCCACCAGACTGGCGGCACGCGACGACGCGAGGAGAGCCAGGAGATCGCGGCAGCGGCGGTGCAGCGTCATGCGAGCGTCGCGGCGCAGGCGGAGATCGCGCACGACCGCGGCCGCCAGGATCACGGCGGCGCGCCCGGCCAAAGGATCGGGGCTCTCGAGAAAGATGTCGAAACGATCGAGCCGTTCCCGGACCGCGCAGGTGAGGCCGCTGCAGCGGCGGAGACCCAGAATGCCCACGAGGATCTCGATCGCCACGTGCTCGATCAAGTGAGCGGCGGCGAGACCGTCCCGAGGGTCGGTCTCCTCCGGGGCGACCGCGGTCTCCGGGGCGGCCCGCGCCCCGTCCTCGAGAAGACGCCGGATCCCGTCGCCGTCGCCGCAGTCGTGCTCCAGAAGACGCGGGCAGAGGCCGAGGAGGGCTTCGCGTCCCTCCGGGGAGAGGGGGAACGAGGTTCCGCGCAGATCGGCCCCCAGGTCGATCGTCATCCTCACGCGCGGCAGACCCGGCACGAATCCGGGATGCAGCGGCGAGACCTCCGGAAACAGGCCCACGCGCACCTCGCGGATGTGAATCGAGTCCGCGGGCGCCTCGTCGCCGGGCGGGGCCGCCGGCGGTTCGCCCGGCCGGGGGCCGGGCGGACGGCCGCGCAGCTTGTCACGGAACGGTCGAAGCAGCTCGTCGCTCACGGGTTTCTCCTCGGCGGCGCGCAGGGTCAGCGTCCGGAGTTCGGATCCTCCAGATCGAGCATGCCCTGCAGCACGACGCGGTACTCGCCGCTCTCGCGGTCGACCATCTCGACCTGGGCGGCGGCGCTCACCGAATGGATGATCAACTCGCCGATCTTGGTGCGCAGCGTGGCGGGCGACGTGGGCGAGGCTTCGAGCGTGGGGAGATCCGACAGACGGAATCGCTGCATCGGGTGGAGCCTCCTGGGTTCAGGTCTTGTCGAACGGCGTCTTCTCGGTGTCGAGCGTGCCCTGCAGCACGATCCTGTACTCGCCGGTCTGCGGATTCACGGACTCGATGCGCACTCGCGCCGACGTCGAGCTGATGAGCATCTCGCCCAGCTTCGCGCGCAGCCCCGCGGCCGAGGTCGGCGCGGTCTCGAGAAGCGAAAAATCGTCCAGACGGAACCGGGTCATTCGTCTATCCTCCTTTCAATCCGTCCCGCGGTCGGCGGGGCGGGACGCGACGATGCGGGGCCGCCGGTACAGGCGACCACCCGCCGGTAGCCCCTGGAGATCATGTCGAGCGGCGCCCGCGCGAGATCCTTTTCCAGCCCCTTCTCGATCTCATCCACGAGGTCGTTCAGGATGGTCGCGCCGGTCGTGCCGGTGCGCTGCGGCATGATCGGCTCGATGACGGGAGCGATCCCTCCCTCATGATTGGGCCCCAGGAGCTCGGCCATCTCCAGAGGGGACACCGGACCGGACGGAGCCGCGGGAGCGACGACGACCGGTATCGAAAGTGCCGCGGGCGCGACCGCCGGTTTCGTCCCGGCTCTTCTGAAGTGGGGGAGAGCGGGCAGAGGGATCCTTTTCAGGTCGGTCGTCGCTGGAATGCCCGGCGACGTCCTCGGGCGCGGCCGGCGTTCAGTGGTCATCACGGACCCTCCTGGGGGCCGGGTCGCCCCCGGGCGTCCTGATCTCGGGCGTTGGAGTGGCCTCTTCGTCGGCGGTGCTTCCGGTTTTGGCGGGAGCCCCGAAGGACCAGAACGATCCCGGCAGCGTGCGGCGAGGTGCTGTGTCCTGCGCCGGGAGAGAGGGCCGGGGCTCGGTCGCCGGCGTCGCGGCCGGCCAAGGCGGATCCTCCGTCGCGAACGGATCGGGACGGACCGGATCGAGGATCCGATCGGCCACCGAAAACGACAGCCGCCCTGAAGGAGTCCTGGACGTGAATCCCATCCAGGTCACCAGCGCCACGTCGTCCACGAAGGGGTCCATATCGTCGACCCGGCGCTCCGGTCCCTTCGGCGCCGCCGGCGCCGAAGGTCCCTTCCTGCGCCGCGCCGCGCGCGGCGTGGGCGGGGGCTTCGTCGCGGGTCCGCGGGCCTCCTGCACGACCGCCACGATCCGCCGGGCCAGGGGCAGGGAGACGCCGCTCGTGGACGCCAGGAGATCCGGACCCGCGGTGGCGATGGCCGACTCGTCGCCGTACCCCGCGCGCGCCAGCCGGTCCAGGACCTCGCGACCGAAGAGCTGGACGAGCAGGGTCAGGCCGGGCCGGTCGCGACTGTCGCTCGCGCTCATCGTCTTCTTCTTTCTTCCGTGAGGGTCAGCATTCCGCCACGACCTCCGCGGCCAGCGCCATGTAGTCGCGGCAGCCGCGGGCGTTCGGGTCGTAGTCGACGATCGGCACGCCGAAGCTGGAAGCCTCCTTCAGCTTGACGTTGGAGTGGATGACGGTCCCGAACATCGCCTCGCCGAAATAGCCGCTCAGGTCCTTGAGGATCTCGCGGCCGAAGGCCGTCCGGCGATCGTACAGAGTGGCCAGCGCCCGGATGCGCGGCGCTCCGCTCGCGGCCCCTTCGATGAACTCCAGAAGCTGGCTGACGCCGTACAGGGCGAAGAACCCGGTGTCGACCGTGATGATCATCTCGTCGGCAGCGCGCACGGCATTCGCGGTCAGGAGACCGCCGGTGGGCGGGCAGTCGATCAGGACGAACTCGTAGCGTCCGTCCAGAGTGCCGAGCGCCCGCTTCAGCGTCTCCTCCCCGTGCGGCAGCAGCTGAAGCCGCTGCTCGGCGAGGAGCAGCCGCGGGTTCGAGGGGGCCAGATCGAGATTGTCGGACACCTTCCTGACGACTCCCTCGAAGCCGCCGCCGTCCAAAAGGGCGTCGTAGACCGTCGCGCCCTCGAGGTCCGGCCGCCCGCGGCTCAGGCCGAGGGAGGCGTGGGCCTGGGGGTCGAGATCGACGAGGAGGGTCCTGCGTCCGAGCCGGGCGAGGCAGGCCCCCAGGTTGATGGCTGTCGTCGTCTTGCCGCAGCCCCCCTTCTGGTTGGCGATGGCGATCACGCGCATTCGGGTCCCCGATCCGACTCTCCGGCTGCAGAACGCCGGCTCTCGATTTCCAGGAGAAGCGCCCGGCCCACTCCGCGCAGACAGGCGGAGGCAGGCGCGGCCGGCTGGTTGAGAAGGATCGGGATGCGGGCGGCCACCGAGGTGCTGACGCGCGCGTCGTTGAGCACATGACCGAGATACGTCAGGCCGCGTTCGAGGAAGCGCTGACTGACGCGCTCGATCCGGGAGAAGACCTCCAGCCCCTCGACGGCGCTGTGCGCGCGGTTCACCACGACGAAGATGCGCGCCGAACGATTGTTGCGGGACACGTTCTTGATGACCGCGTAGCCGTCGGTCATGGCGGTCAGGTCCGGGCTCGTGACGACCAGGATCGCTTCGAAGGCGTACAGGAACGAGGTCGTGGCCCGTCCGATGCCGGCCCCGGTGTCCACCAGCACCACGTCGGCCCTGTCGCCCGTCGCGTCCAGGGCGGCCACCAGGCGCCGCAGGCGGCTCGCGTGCAGGTCGGCCATCTCCGGCCGGCCCGACCCGCCGCCGGCCAGCCGCACCCCGAGCGGACCGTCCTCGGCGATGTCGTCGATCGTCGCGCCCGCTTCGATGACGTCCATCACCGTGCGGCGCGGCTGCATGCCGAGGAGCAGGTGCAGGTTCGCGAGCCCCATGTCGGCGTCGACCGCGACGACCCTCATCCCGGACGCGGCCAGGTGGACGGCCAGATTGCTGGTGAGGATCGATTTCCCCGTCCCGCCCTTGCCGCTGGTGACGCAGACGACGATCGGACGCGGACGGGCCGCCGGGGACGCCTCCTTGACGAGGGTCAGCTCCAGGGGTCTTGTCTCGGGAGCAGCGAATGGCGAGACGCCGAGATCGTACAGGCCGCGGCCCAGCCGGCGCCTGGTCAACCGTTCCTCCTCACGACGATCTCCTGCCGCGATCGAGCCTCTGGCGCTCGAATCGCTCGAATTCCTCCAGCTCTTCCATCGTCAGCGTCTCGAACGAGCCGGGGAGCGCCGGCTCAGCGTCCGAAGGGATCGGAGCGGGCGGCGCTCCCGCCTCGTCCATCTCCCAGGGGAACCGCTCCTCCGGCCCGTCCGGCCACGGCATGTCCGCCGCCTGCTCGGGTGCCATCGTCGGAGCCGGTGTCCCGGACGCATCCTCCGCGTCGGCCAGGACCGGACGAATGCCGCGGGACACGGTCTCGGTCTCGCCCGACGGAAGCACACCTTCGGGCCAGAACGGCTGCCGGGTTTCCCGTCCCGCTTCGGCCTGGTCTCGCGGCTCGACGCTGTCGAGACCGAACAGAGTCGCCGCGGGCTCGACGATCGCCCGGCGGTCCCCGTCGCCTGCGTCAATTTCGCGCGCCAGGCAGGGCGTGACCCGGACCGACAGCAGGGACAATCGGCGAAGGAAGTGATGGCTGAACGAGGGGGAGAGGAGAAATCCGATTGCCGGACGTTCGGCGTCGACGCCTCGCTCGGCGAACAGCCGTCCGAGAAGATCGCGCTGGTCGGCGGCCCAGAGATGACCATCGAGGAGCCGCGCCAGCGCCGCCTCCGGGTCCCCGGTGGCGATCACGACGAGGGCCAGACTCCCCGAACGGTCGACCCCGATCGCATCGAGGCTTGCCGTCGGTCCCGTCCTGATGTCGAAGTCGAAAAGGCTAAGGTCCCGCTGGATGACGGAGGGGTCGGACCGGATCAGGGCGCGGATCGACTCCGGGGTGCTGCTGGAGCCGGTGGGGACGCGCGATGGCAACGCACGCCTCGAAGCGCGGGAAGCGCCTGCGATGGCGGCCCGGACACGGCCGGGCCGGTCACCTGGCGACGCTGTGGACGCTCACGTCTTTGGAAGCGTGCCGCCAGTCTGCTGGTCCCGCGCGGGGCCTGCGTAAAGTTTTCGCTCTGAGGGATCGATCCGACCGTCCGCCGCGCGGTCTATCCAATTGACCGACAAGAGCTTCGGTCGGGTGCCATCGTAAGCGAGCGGCGCTCGCGAAGTCAAGCGAGATGGCGGACGGAGAATCTTTTCCGGGGGCGCATAAGTCATATACACTGATACGCATCACCAGGACAAGGTTGGGGGACCGTTCGTCCGGGAGCGAGGGGGTGTCCGATGGGAGTGCCCAACCAGGAAGTCGAAGTCAAGGCAGACAGGCTGCTCTTGAGGCGGATCCGCCGGCAGCTGCGTAAAGAGAACGCCTTCGTTCACCTTCTGCGTGTGGTCACGTCGGCCTCCAACGAATCCAGCACGATCGAGGAGGCGCTGCAGACGACTCTCGACGCCGTCTGCGGCCTCACCGGCTGGCCGGTCGGCCACGCCCTCCTGAGGATCGACGAGAAGGACGAGCTCGCCTCGGCGCGTCTGTGGCACCTCGACGGACCGGAGCGCTTCGAGTCGTTCCGCAAGATCAGCGAGGCCCTCACGTTCGGCGGCGGAGTCGGTCTCCCGGGCCGGGTCCTGGCGGGCGGTGCCCCGATCTGGGTCTCGGACGTGACGATGGACACGAACTTCCCGCGCAACCGGATGGTGCATGACCTGGGGCTGAAGACCGCCTTCGCCTTCCCGATCCTGGTCGGCCGCGAAGTCGCGGGCGTGCTGGAATTCTTCCACACTGAGAAGGTCGAGCCGGACGAGGCGATCCTGATGATCATGAAGCAGGTCGGGGTGCAGCTGGGAAGGGTGGTCGAGCGCCGGCGCGCCGAGCAGACGCTGATCAGCCTGGCGCAGGGGATCTCGCCGAAGCAGGGGGAGGACTTGTTCCGTTCCCTCGTCCTTCACCTGGCAAAGAGCGTGAAGGCCGACTATGCCCTGGTCGGCGAGCTGAAGGAGGGGAAAGACGCGATCCGGACGCTGGCCGTCAGCGCGCAGGGAGAGATCGCCCCGAACTTCGAGTACGACCTGGCGGGCACTCCGTGCGAAGCCGTGATCGGCCGGACCTTCTGCTCGCACCCGCGAGACGTGCAGGAGAAGTTTCCACGGGACCGCATGCTGGTCGACATGAAGGTCCAGAGCTACGTCGGGACACCGCTGTTCGATTCGCACGGCCGGGTCCTCGGGCTCCTCGTCGCGCTCTGGTGCCGGCCCCCCGCCAACATGCAGGTCGCCAACTCGATGATCCAGATCTTCGCCGTGCGCGCCGCGGCCGAGCTGGAGCGCAAACGCGCGGAGGAGACGGCGGAGAAGCTCGCCGAGGTGCCGCGCGCCAACCCCCACCCGGTTCTTGAGTTCTCCGGCGACGGCACGCTTCGATTCTGCAACGCCGCGGCGCACGTGCTGGCGCGCTCGCTGGGAAAGGACGACCCGATCCACATCCTTCCCGCGGACACGGCCGGGATCGTCAGGAAATGCCTGGACACGGGGAAGAACGGGCTCGTCGTGGGCACGCCCGGGGACAATCGGACGGTCATCTGGTCGTTCATCCCGATCGTGAAGAACGACTCGGTATTCGCCCACGCCTTCGAGCTGACCCTGTTCCTGGACCTGCACGAGGAGATGCGCCGCATCGGCGCCGTGTCTCGGAGATCACGCGGAGGAGGGCACGCGCACGGCCTCCGCGGCGGCTCCGGGCGCCGGCCCTCCAAAGAACGCGTCCACTGACACGGCGTCCTGCGCGTCCATCCCTGCAACGACCCGACCGCCCCCCGCGGAGAGGCCGCGGCGCACGCGTTCGCATTGACTCCGTCGGCGGGGCGGATGCATGATGACCGGGCGAGGCTCAGTGACTGCGCAGCGCCGGAAACCGATGAGCTCCTCCGCGGAATCCTCCAGGCTCCTGTTCGAAGAGAACGCCTGCCCGATGTGGATCTGCGACTCGAAATCGTCCGCCTTCCTGGAGATCAACGCCGCGGCCAGCGCGCTGTACGGATACTCGCGTGACGAATTCCTTGCGCTGACCCTCGAGAACATCCACCCGCCGGACGACGCCCCGCGCCGTCTCAGCAGCGGCACCTGGCGCCACCGGCGCAAGAACGGCAGCGTCATCGAGGTGGAGGTCAGCGCCAGCCGGATCGAATGGGACGGCCGTCCGGCCCGCCTCGCCGCGGTCCGGGACTTGAGCCCGCAGGCGAAGGCCGAGAGAGCCCTGCGGGAGAGCGAAGAGCGCTTCAACCTCGTCAGCCGCGCGACCAACGACGTGGTGTGGGACTGGAATCTGGTCGCCGACAGGGTCTGGTGGAGCGAGGGGGTCACGACGGTGTTCGGCTACGCGCCCGAAGACGTCGGCCCCGGCGGCGACTGGTGGAAGGAGCGCATCCATCCCGACGAGCGGGACGCGATCCTCGCGGCGACCCAGCGGTCGATCGATACCGGAGAGGAATTCTGCGACGAGGAGTACCGCTTCCGGCGGGCCGACGGCTCCTACGCCCTCGTGCGCGACCGCGGCTACGTCCTGCACGACGCGGACGGCAGGGCGGTGCGCATGCTCGGCGCGATGACGGACATCACCTCCCACCGCGAGGCCGAGAAGGCCCTGCGCGAGAGCCAGGAGCTGATGCAGCAGATGAACCAGGCGATCCAGGACGTCTTCTACGTCAGCGACGCCGAGACCAACGACATCATCTACATGAACGCGGCGTTCGAGCGGATCTGGGGGGTCAAGGTGGACGCGGTCCAGGGCCGCCCGCGCTCGTGGCTGGACAACGTGCACCCCGACGACCGCGAGCGCGTCGTCCGCTCGCTGACCGACTGGCGGCCCCGCGGGGACGCCCCGGAGTGGAACGAGGAGTTCCGGATCATCCGGCCCGACGGCGCCGTGCGCTGGATCTGGGTCCGATCCTTCCCGATCCGCGACGCCGCGGGGGAGATCGTGAGGTTCGCCGGTGTCGAGAGGGACGTCACCGAGCGCAAGCGCACCGAGGACACGGTGCGCTCGCTCCTGGCGATCACGAGGCAGCTCAACTCGACCCTCGACGTCGACGCCTTGATGGAGGCGCTGGTCCAAGAGACGCTGCTGCTTCTCGACGCAGAGGGGGGCTTCGCGGGCCTGATGACACCCGAGGGGATGACCTGTCTGAAATATTTCACCCGGGCCGACGTCATCCCGTTCCCGTATCGGTGGCCATCCGGGCGCGGCCTGCCCGGGTGGGTCGCGGAGCACAAGGCGCCGTACGTCACCAACGACGCCGTCACCGACGCGCAGATGGATCGCGACCTGCAGCGTCGCTTCGGGATCCGAACGGCCCTCTGCACGCCCCTCCTGGACGCGCATTCGGTGGTCCTCGGCTTCATCCAGATCCACAACAAGAAGGACGGGTCGGAGTTCGACCACTCGGACGAAGTGAAGCTGACGGCCGTGTCGCGCGCCGCCTCGGTCGCGGTGCAGAACGCCCTCGCCTACCACAAGCTCCAGCAGACCGCCGAGGCGCTGCGCCTCGCCGAGGAGAAGTACCGAGGCATCTTCGAGAACGCCGTCGAGGGGATCGGGCGGACCACGCCGGAGGGTCTCATCCTCGCCGCCAACCCGGCCTTTGCCCGCATGCTGGGGTACGACTCGCCCGAAGATCTGATCGCCCACATCTCCGACATCGGCCGGGTCTACGTGGACAAGGGACTGCGCGCCGAGATGCAGCGCATGATGGAGAAGGAGGAGGCGATCCAGGGGGTCGAAGCGCAGGTGCGCCGCAAGGACGGCACGCCCATCTGGCTGTTGATGAACCTGCGCGCCGTACGGGACGAGCAGGGACGCCTGATGCACTACGACGGCGTCGCCCAGGACATCACCGCCCGCAAGAAGACCGAAGAGGCGCTGCGCGAGGTTTCAGGGCTGCTCCTGCAGTCGCAGAACGTCGAGCGCCGCCGCATCGCCCGCGAGCTGCACGACAGCACGGCGCAGAGCCTGGCGGCCCTGGGCATGAACCTCAGCATGGTCGGCAAGGCGGCGGGCAGCCTGAGCGCCGTGGCCCGCAAGAAACTGCGCGACAGCATCGAGCTGACGCAGCAGTGCTGCCGTGAGGTGCGGACCCTGTCGTACCTGCTGCACCCGCCCGCCCTCGAGGAAGGGGACCTGTGGTCGGCCGTGCGCTGGTACACGGAGGGGTTCGCCAACCGCAGCGGCATCCGCGTCGATCTCACCCTGCCCAAGGCGCAGAGCGCCGGCCGGCTGCCCGAGGTGGTCGAGACGACGTTGTTCCGGATCGTGCAGGAGAGCCTGGCCAACATCCACCGTCATTCCGGCAGCCGCCGGGCCCGCATCCGCATCGCCAAGAGCCGGTCACGCGTCACGCTCCTGGTCCGCGATGAAGGGCGGGGCCTGCGCAAGGCGGTCGGCCGCAACACCCGCGACCCGGCGCTGATGGGTGTCGGCATCGCCGGCATGCGCGAGCGCGTCCGCCAGCTGGGCGGGGAGATCGCGATCGACTCGAGCGGGCGCGGCACCGAGGTCAAGGTGATGCTGCCGCTGCCGCGGGGGCACTGACGATCCGCGGCGTCCGTCCGCTGGATGGGCGCCTTCGTCGCGGGAATCACATCCCTTCTCAGCTCCGAGATTTCAGGGACCGGCGTCCAAACTGGATCGGAATTCCGAAGTGGCGCATGCGACGATAGAGTTTGGGACGTGACCAGCCGATAAAGCGAGCTGCCTGCGTCTTGTCGCCCTCGGAATTGTGGAGGGCTTTCTCGATCATGAGCTGCTCGCCGCCCTTGCCCGCGCCCGAGTACTCTCGCGATTCCTCGGTGATCATCACGTGGCGGATGCGGTCCGGGAGCTCGGTAGCATCAATCCGGTCGCTCTCGCTCAATGCAACCGCCCGCTGCACGACGTTTTCCAATTCCCGAATATTGCCGGGCCAATCGTACTCCCCCAACAGTTCGAGGGCGCCGCAGGAGAACGCTCGACGTGCTAGGGCGGTCTCCGCTGCAATGCGGTCCAGAAAATGATCGACCAGGGCCGGGATATCCTCTTTGCGATCGCGCAGAGGTGACAGGTCGACGGTGATGACGTTGATGCGATAAAAAAGATCTTCGCGAAACGTCCCTTCTTTGATCAAACCGTGGAGACTGCGGTTAGTCGCGGAAACGATCCTGACATCGACGCGGATGGTCTCCTTCCCACCTACCGGACGGACCTCCCGTTCTTGCAAGGCGCGCAGAAGCTTGCTTTGCATTCTCACACTCATGTCGCCGATTTCGTCGAGGAAAAGAGTGCCGCCGTGCGCCAGCTCGAGGATCCCCTTGCGGTCGCGATCGGCACCCGTGAACGCTCCGCGGACATGACCGAACAGCTCCGACTCCAGCAGGCTCTCGGAGATCGCGGAACAGTTCTCTGAGAAGAATCGTTGAGTCTGGCGCCCCGATTTCTGGTGGATGGCCCGTGCCACCAACTCCTTTCCCGTCCCACTTTCTCCCTGGATCAGCACTGGCAGAGTGCAAGCAGCTGCCTTCGTGATGAGATGATGAACGCGTCGCATGCTTTCGGTCGACCCGATGATGCCGTCGGAGCCATCCTGACCAAGGATCGTCGCCACGATTGGGCCCCTTGATCCCCCCTCTTCCTCATGGGAGGCCAAACCGTAATCAGCAATCGTGGTGCCGCTGTTCGGCAGCGTAAGGATCGACTCGAGACTCCCAACCGGGCGGGGACTGCCCGCGCGACTTGCGCCCTCGGGGCCACGTGCCTGAGGAAGCCCATAAAGAGCCTTCCTGCTCAGCGTGACGATGATGCGCTTAGTCGCTTCCTCGAGCATCCGCAGGTCGGCGAGATCCATGAGGCTTTTCAGTGACTCGTGCCGCTCACTCAGTGTTCGCGCCTGTCCACCCAGCCTTCGAAGATCCTGAAGCCAGGCATCTAGGTCCAACCTCTTGTGCGGATCAGTTGTCATCCAGCGTTTTCTCCTTCTGCTTCATTTCCCCGGCCATGGACACGGCTCTCAATTCGGTGCCTGTGCGCCCAAATGAATTTGCTTCCCGGCCGGTGGTGGGGCTGAACAAAGCAATTGTGGTACCAGTGAAGACAGAGAGTGCGATGACTATCTTGAGTGGGAGCAGGGCCTTTACTTGCTTGCGGATGCGCCGAGGGATCGGCGGGGTGACACCAAGTGTCACTCAATCAGCGACGGTCGATGTGTCCCATTGTGGAAATCGGCCGCCTGCAGTGTCACACAGTATCACACGGTCTGCCCGTAATCGGTGGGGATGTCGAACGCTTTCATCTTCCTGTAGAGCTTCTGGCGGTTCCAACCGATGAAGCGCGCAGCCTTAGCCTTGTCGCCCGCGAAGCGCCGCAGGGCCTCCTCGATCATGATTTGCTCCCCGGTCTTGTGACCGTCGCCATTGCCATTCGTGGGTGTGAGCCCTGCCGCAGAGCGGATCATCCCAGGGAGATCGTCCACGACAATGACATCGCCTGGCGTAAGGACCAAGAGGCGCTCCAGGACGTTCTCCAGCTCACGAACGTTTCCCGGCCAGTCATAACGACAAAGCGCCTCCACAACCCCCGGCCTTAGACTTCTCGGTTTACCAGAATCGCGAACGTGCTTCCTGAGGAAGTTGTCGACCAGCAGCGGTATGTCTTCACGGCGCTCGCGGAGTGGCGGAACTTCAAGGGTAACAACGTTCAGTCGGTAGTACAGGTCGGTCCGAAACTTCCCGTCCTTCATCAAGGCGCCAATATCGGCGTTCGTCGCACCCAGCACCCGGATATCGACCTGCCGTGGCGTGTTTTCCCCAACTCGCCGAATCTCGTGTTCCTGCAAGACCCGCAGGAGTCTCGCCTGTAGCGCCAAGCTGGTGTTCGTGATCTCGTCGAGGAAGAGCGTACCGCCGCTCGCCTCCTCAATTAGACCCACCCGGGTCTTCTCGGCACCCGTAAATGCGCCCCGAACAAATCCAAACAGCTCGGCTTCGAGTAGATGTTCCGGGAGAGCTCCACAATCAATCGCGACGAACTTCCCCTTTTGACGTGGGCCGTTGTAGTGGATGGCCTTCGCGACCAGCTCCTTCCCAGTGCCGCTCTCTCCGACGATGAGCACATTGCAGTCGCTGGAAAGCACGCCGGAGATCGACTCACAGAGCTTGTGCATTGCGGGTGCAGCACCGATCAGATTGTCGAATCGATTTCTCCCCTTCACATCTCTTCTGAGTCTGTCGTTCTCGGCGCGCATGTTTCCGAACTGTCGCGCGTTCTCAATCGCGATCGCAGCCTGGCTCGCGAATGATTCCACGAAGGTCCTCTCCTTGTCCGTGAACATTTGCGCCGCCTTGCGCGTATCGAGATAGATGACGCCCACTGTCTTGCCAAGGTTTCGCATAGGAACACACAAGATCGACTTGATCTCGTGAATCACGAGACTCTTGAATGCGGACAGGGCTGGGTCGGTTCCGACATCGACCTTGAGGAGGGTGTGCCCTTCAGCGACTTGTTTGATGACCGAGCGACTGAACGAAGCAACACCGTCCAGACTCTCCCGATCCATGCCGCGAGCGCAGGCCAGCTGCAGCTCTCCACTCGCCTCGTCCTGAAGGAAGACCATGCCCCTTTCCGCCCGGACGTTCTCAATCGAGAGATCCAGCAGACTCGCCAACAAGTCGTTCAGATCGAGAATCGAGGTTAGCTTCTGACCTATGATGTTGAGCGCATTCAGCATCCTGCGCGAGATCTTTTCGCTACGACTCATCGCGGCAATGTCATGCCGCGCTCTCTTGCCAACTTGGCTACGCAGGCGTTCGTGCCTGGCGAGGACCTCACGGATCTCAGGCTGCCCGAGGAACGGCTCGCGGTACCGCTCATCCTCGATATCCATAGCAAGCTCGTTCACTGTTAACGCGGCCACCCGGTAACTCCCGAGCGCCCTCTCGTATTGCAGCCGCTGCTCGAACACCCGTCCGAGCCAGTAGCTTGCCTTCCACACATTCGGCCGATCCGCGTTTCGCTGCGAAATCTTGATGGCCTCCGTCAGGTCAGCCTCAGCTTCTTCAGTGCGTCCGGCAGCGAGCCGACCCTGCGCTCGCAATACCAGCGCCCACGTAGTGTGCCACGCCATTCCTTTCTTGCGACTAGTCTTGAGGACAGGCTCAATGCGGTACTCAAGCGCCTCGGGGGAAAAGCCGAGTGCCATGTCGATTTGAATGGCGGCCAGTTGAGCGGCAATTTGCCCACTGAACGGGGTGCGTCCATGGAATCGTGCTACACTCGCAGCCAATGATCCACGCGCTCGGTCGTGGTCCCCGAGTGCGCTCACAGATAGCGAATGCAGCAGTTGTGATTCAAACGCTTGGGCATCCAAATGTTCATTTTCACCAAGGCCATATGCTCGACGGGATATCCGAGCTGAGAGATCCGAACGGCCAGTCATTAATAGCAATAGCGCCCAAGCGTTCAAGGTATCACACGTCAAATCAACAGAAGATTGATGGCGAGATAAAGCAAGGTGATTTCTCAGCTCCGCGTGCGACCCGGCGTAGTATCCGGATCTGATGAGGACATCGGCAATGTTGCAGTTAACAGGCAAAGACCAGCTACTAGCTCTCAACTCTGACATGACCTCAAGCGCGGATCTGTAACATTTGAGGGCAGCCTTCCACCGACCCTGTGCTCTGTAGGTCTCACCGATGTTATTCCACGTCATCCCAGCCAATATCCTGTCCTCCAGTTGGGCTGCAATTCCTCGTCCATGTGTATGAACGCTTCTTGCCTTGGAATACATGCCAAGGTCAGACAAGATAATCCCGACTCTACTTGAAGCGAAAGCGCTTTTGACGTCCTGGCGCTGGCCACCTCGAAGAGCAACGGATCGTCGCTGGTATTTCAACGCGCGCAGATACTCTCCATTCTTCCAATGACAGGCCGCGATTTCTCCAAGGGTTGTGGATAGCGTGTCGGTCATGTTATGTCTGCGAGCCTTGACGGTGGCCCTAATGAGACGGGAAAGCCCATTGTGCCTATCCCCTAGTCGGCATTGGGCAAGGCCGAGAGCGATGGTTGCTTCAATTGACTCTCGATGAAGTGAGGCTACATTAGACAGATCGAAAGCAGACTGCGCTGCCTTCTCCATCTGTGAGTAGTCACCGAGGAAATCCGCCGCCTTGCATCTCTGAAGCTCCAACTCGATTAGGGTGGCAGTAGGTAAGATGGTTACCAACGAAAAACCATTCAAGCGGTCAAGGGCCTCTCGGGAAGCCCCGAGCGCGTGCTCAACGCGAGCTAGCCCGAGCGTTGCCAGCGTCCGTATATCCCGGTTCTCGGGCTCCATTGATAACACTCGCGTATAAAGGATCCCCGCTACTCGATGATCGCAGTGCTCTTCCGCTGCCCGCGCAGCAAGGAGGGAGTATTGCGTGGCCTCCTCCTTCATTTCGGCCGCATAGAAATGTTGAGCGGCCCGCTCCATACTTCTTTCTAGTTGTGGATGAGCAACGTACCAGCGGCCGAGGCGACCGTGGAGGTCCCGCTTCTCACAGTGGGGAAGTGACCTAAGGACAGCCTTTGCCAGAACACCGTTTGCCAAACGTACCAACGATACGTCATCCGGATCGGTAATCAAGACACCCTGCTCTACGAGGTCTTCGAAGGATTCGCGGATCTCCGAGGGGTTGGTATCAGTGAGCTGTGCTAGATCTTCCAAGGACAGTTGACACTCGGACGCGGCGAGAAGCGAGGCAAGGTCGCCCTTGCTGCCGATGAGGGAACTACATACGGGTTGCAAATACTCTGACATGACATCTGTGTTGGTGGCTTGAGTGAAGTCTTCTCCCAGACATAGCGAGCCGCCCTTTATGACGAGGTTCTGGCTGTCAAGAAGTGTCGTTAACAGTCTGGACAAGAGCCAAGGATTGCCTCCGGTTTCCTTGCCGCACAGGTCAAGGACATCCGGCGCAACCGTTGTGAGTCCCAGCGTCTGTTGAATTAGGAGCTCAGTGTCTCTCAAGCCGAGGGGGGTTAGCTGTAGCAACAGACCTCCAAGTTGAGCGACGGTCGCGAGGATGTCACGAAGGGAATACGTGGAGCTGTCTACGGCTAGGACGTAAACGTGAGAAGGCCTTGTGCGAGGGTAGGGTGGAGGACTCTCGCGCCTCAGCGCGGAAAGAAGATCCAAGTCGATGTCGTCCTTGACTATCAAGGTTGGTGCGTCGCCTTGAGGTGTGTCTTCGCGCTTGATCACATTCACCAAACGAACGTCGTCTCTTGATGAGGGGTCTTGCCTGAGTCTGCAAATGTTGTACCCGGCTTTGAGTCCGAGAATTGCGATATCCCGAAGGCAACGCGTCTTTCCGATACCGCGACAGCCTGCCACGACTATTAAATGCTGCTGCGGCGTTGAGTGCGGTTGAAGAGCTTTGTCAAGGAAGGTTATTGCTTTCTCGTAGGCTTCACCACGGCCGATTGTTGGCCCCGACGTTGTCAAGCCAAGCCAACTATGAGTCGTATGAATTCGATAGGGGATGTCTGGAGAGGATGTCGACATCAGACGTAAGATGTCCATCGCAGATTGAGGTCGCCTAGACGGGTCCTTCGACAATAGGTGATAGACAGTCTGGTGTAGCTCTGGTAAGGAGTGGCCGGTGAGAGGCGGAATGGGTTGCTGAACGTGCTGCCTGAGAGTAGATCCGATGTCCGTCCCTGTGAAGGGCAAAACGCCTGCTATGCATTGATAGAGAATCACGCCGAAAGAATATAAGTCCGCGGCAAAGCTGCATATCCTCCCTTCGATGATTTCGGGGGCAATGTAATGGGGACTGCCGAGAACACCATCAGGTGCGGACGTGTGGTTCCTCATTGCATATCCAAAATCAATGATTGTGATCGTAAGGTCAGATGCCGTTGACCCTGAACTTGTTGTAACTTGCAGGTTACTCGGATTCAGGTCTCCATGAACGTAGCCCCTGCGATGAATATGATCGAGACCGGCGCAGACTTGATTGATCATTGTATAGAAATGATGTCTCGATACCTTTTTTGAGGCGGTGACAAAGTCCTCCCCGTCAGCCCACTCGGTTGCGAGGAAGTCGGAGCGATCGTCCAGGGTCTTGCCGAAGTCTGTGAGCTTGACAAGGTTGGGGTGTGATGTTGTCGCTAGCACCTCCAACTCCCGGAGGAAGTGTGACGATGGCTCGACGTTCGAGCGATCCCCCGGCGTCCTGGAAGACCTGTACACCTTCAAAGCGCAGACTTCACCGGACGAGGCTTTTGCTCGGTAGACGGTTGCGTGAGACCCGACATTCAGCTTCGCAAGAATCGTGTAGGTGAGTAAGCGAGGGTAGGAATCCACGGGTGGCAAACGTAGTATTTCAGAAAACTATTTGTCAACCGCGACTACGCAGAAGCCAAAAAAAAGGGAGACCCGGTCAGGGTCTCCCTAATTTGAGTGTGTGGACCCGTCGGGGTGAGGGTGTCGTCAGTGTCCCCCGTCATTGCTCCAGATGGCCCCGTGGCCGCCCCAGATGGCTCCGTGGTCGCCCCAGATGGCGCCACGCTCGCCCCAGATCGCGCCGAGAAGTCCGAGGAAGTGCGCGAACATGCCAGAATTGTTCGAATTGGCCGTCGCCATTGCGGCACCCTGGGTCGGGGCCGCCATCGCCGACTGGCAGAGCGCCAGTGCCAGCACGAGAACCACGAGAACCTTCGCCATCCTCTTCATAGCCATCCTCCCCGCTCCGTTGACTGCCTGTTCACTACCCCATACCCTCGGCCAATCCTTAGAGCAACGGTGATGCCAATCTTGTAAGAGTACTTGGACATATCGGATCAAGTTATTGAAAATAAATACACTTGCCGACAGCTTCAACGGAAATCATGACGACAAGTGAGTCTCAACAGTCTTGAGACGAAATCAGTTCGATCGATCTGAACCTGTGCTTACAACGGCCATTATAACCAGTCAGTTACGGCCAGTCTCAGTCTTAATTTCAAGTCGCTGACAATTGAGACGACAAGCAAGTGACTGAAAAACAATGATGTTGATACACGCTAGTCTCATGGATTATGCAAAAGTCTCAAATATCGCCTTCGTCTAGGTAATTTACCTGGTAGTCCGATGGTAGCGACTCAGCCTGAGATCCGGGGAGGTCTTGCCCCAGGTCGCTCAGGCCGAATGGGGAGGGCGCACCAGGCGCGGACGCTTCTGGTCGAACTGGAACTGTTTCAGTTTTCGGAAGAATGTGGCCCGGCTGACGTGGAGGATCTTTGCGGCCTCGTCGCGGTTGCCGTTGGCCTGGTTGAGGGCGCGCTGGATGTCGTCGCGGGTGATGCCGGTATCGACACCGCGCGTGCCGGGGAGCGAGACCTTGCCGAAGAACTCGGCGTCGTTCTGCGCGTCCTGCACCGTCAGCGTGTCGCCGGTGGCGAACAGGGCGAGGCGGTACACCTCGTTCTCCAGCTCGCGCACGTTGCCGGGCCACTCGAAGCGGCTGAGCAGGGCGTTCAGATCGCGATCGATGCGCAGCTTGGGGGTCTTGTTCTCGCCGGCGATCTTGGCGAGGAAGTGATCGACCAGCAGCGGGATGTCCTCGCGGCGCTCGCGCAGGGGCGGCAGCTTCACGGTGATGACCTTGAGGCGGAAGTAGAGGTCCTCGCGGAACGTCTTCTGCTTGATCATCGCCTCGAGGTCGCGGCTGGTGGCCGAGATGACGCGCACGTCCACGCGGCGCGCGGTCTCCGAGCCGACCGGGCGGAACTCGCCGTCCTGCAGGACGCGCAGGAGTTTGCTCTGCATCGGCATGCTCATGTCGCCCACTTCGTCGAGAAACAGCGTCCCGCCGTCGGCCAGCTCGAACAGGCCGCGGTGCGACGTGTCGGCGCCTGTGAAGGCCCCCTTGGCGTGGCCGAACAGCTCGCTCTCGAGCAGCGTGTCGGGGAGGGCGGCGCAGTTCTCGGTGAAGAACTTGCGGTCGCGGCGCGGGCTGTTGTGGTGGATGGCGCGGGCGACCAGCTCCTTGCCGGTGCCGCTCTCGCCCCTGATCATCGCCGGCAGGTTGCTCGGGGCGATGCGAGTCAGAAGGGTGAAGACGTCACGCATCTTCTGGCTGCGGCCGATGAGGTTCTCGAAGCCGTAGCGCTCCTGCACCGCCTGCTTCAGGTACTGGTTCTCCTGCCGTGCCTGCTCGTACAGCCGGGCGTTCTCGATGGCGATCGCCGCCTGGTTGGCGAACGCCTCGAGGAACTCGAGATCCCCCTGGGAGAACACGACGCCGGGCTTGCGGGTGTCGACGTACACGGTGCCGATCATCCGGCTCTTCAGCTTCAGCGGGACGCACAGAAGCGAGCGGATGTTGTAGATGGTGACGCTTCTGAACTCCTTGAAGCGCTGGTCGGTCGCGGCGTCGTGCGACAGGATCGAGCGGCCGTGGCCGACCTCCTTCAGGATGCTGCGGCTGTACTCGGTGGCGTCCTTGATCGTCTGGCGCTCGATGTTGCGGGCCACCACCATCTCCATCTCGTCCGTCTCGCTGCGGTACAGGAAGATCAGGCCGCGCTCGGCGCCGACCAGGTCGATCGCCAGGTCCATGACCTTGTTGAGCAGCTCCTTCAGGTCGAGGATCGAGTTGATGATCTGGGTGATCTGGTAGATGGTCGTGAGCATCTTGACCGGATCGTCTTTGGCGGCCCCCGCCGGCGCCTCGCTCACCGAGCGGATGCCGGGCATCTGGTCCGCGCGGGACAGCACCGTCTGCCGGGTCTCTTCGTTCTCGTAGTCTTTGCGCATGGCCGTGTCTTCGATCTCCGAAGCGGATTGTCTGATTAGATCGCGCGCCGCATTATAGAAGCGGGTCGCGTCGCCGGGCAAACTCTTCGCGGTCAGTGAATCACCCATCAGCGCGTTGAACCGCCACTCGAACTCGCGCATCCCCGCCTTTTCCGCCGCCGCGAGGCCGGCGCGGGCCTCGCGCTCGGCGTCGGCCGGCCGGCCGGCGTCCAGGGCGCAGCGGCCGAGGGTCAGGTTGAGAAGAAGGCGATCGTGATAGCGCAGCGGCCTGGCGTCGAGACGCGTCAGGGCGCGCGTGGCCGTGGCCAGGTCGCGGTGATCGTCGCGGCGGGCCGCCACGCGCGCCAGGACGCACTGCGCGACGCACACGATCCGGGGTCGTCCCAGCTCGCGGCCGATCGCGAGCGCCTCGCGCGCCGAATCCTCAGCCCCCTGCACGGCCTCGTCCTGCAGGAGATCGGTCGCCAGGGCCGCGAGCAGGAAGCCTTCCTGCACGCGGTCGCCAAGCCGGCGCGCCAGCTCGATCCCCTGGCGGTGCTGGTCCTTGGCCTCCTCAAGCCGGCCGAGGTCGCGCTGGATCGCCCCGGTGAAGTCGAAGATCGGCAGCAGGACGGATCGATCGTTGACGGCGAAGCGCAGGGTCCGCTCTTCCGCGAGTGCTTTCAGGGCGCGGTCGAACCGTCCCGCCTGCGCCTCGAACAGCCCGACGTTCTCGAGGCTCTGGTGGAGGATCTCCTGGGTCAGGTGCTCGCGCGCCCAGCCGAGGGCGTCGTGCGTGGCTTGCAGCGCCCCCGGCAGGTCGCCGTTGTCGTAGCGCGCGACCGCGAGCGACGGCAGGTAACGGTGCAGCGCCTGGGGGAGCCGGTGCTTCTTGGCGATCTCGATCGAGTCCTCGACGATCTTCAGGGCCTTCGCCGGCTCTCCCATCCCCAGGTAGTTCAGGCCGGCGTTGTTGCAGATGGTCACGTAGGGGGCGGTGGCGCCGATCGCCTCGGCGATGCGCTGGGCGTCGTCGAAATACTCGGCCGCCGCGGCGTTTTCCCTCTGGCGGCCGCACAGCGTGCCGAGGGTGTTCAGGGTCCACATCTCGTGCAGCCGGTTGCCGACCGAGCGGATCAGCGCCAGGGCGCGCCGGCCGTGCTCCAGGGCTGCCGCGTACTGCCCGAGGAATCCCAGGTTCCAGGCCATCTCCCGCAGTGCTATCGCCTCGTGGGTGGTGTCTTTGGCCCGGCGCGCCTCTTCGTAGAGAGACCGGGCATCGCGCAGGCCGCCCTCGTGGTCCCACAGATCGCACGACTTCGCGGACGACGACTGGGCCAGCGCGGGCAGACGACGCGCGCTGTCCTCCGCAGGGAGGAGCGCGAGGGCCTGCTCCAGGTACTCCGTCTGGCGCAGCGGGTAGAACAGAACGTCCGCCTTGGCGGCGGCGCGCAGGCAGTAGTCGGCGGCGCGGTCGCGCTCGCCTGCCGCCGTGAAGTGGTGCGCCAGCTCCTCGACGACGCCGTCGATCGACGCGGCGTTCGCCGCTTCGATCGCCGAGCCGACGGCCCGGTGCAGGGCGCGGCGGCGGTCGTCGGAGATGACCTGGTAGATCGCCTCGCGCAGGCGGCTGTGCGCCAGGCCGATGATCTTCCTGTCGCCGGATTCGGTCTCCTCGACCGCGAGACGCAGCCGTTCGAGCGCCTCGATCGCCTGCTCGACCCTGGCCGGCTCCCGCCCCGCGGCGGGGGCGAGGACGTCGAGGTGCACGGGCCGGTTGAACACGGCCAGCACCTCCGCCACCTGGCGCTCGTCCTCGGCCAGGCCGGCGAGACGCTGCACGACGACACTCGCCAGGCTCGGGGGCAGCCGGATGGCGTCGAGGGTGCGGCTCTCGGCGATCCAGGCGCGGCCGTGGCGCCTCAGCGTCCCGTCCTCGGCCAGGGCCTTCATCAGCTCCTCGAGGTACAGCGGGTTCCCGGAGGTGCGATCGACGAGGATGCGCGCCAGCTCCAGGGGGCGGTCCTCGAACGGGACCATCGACGCGATCAGGTCGGTGACCTGCTCCGCGTCGAGAGGGCGAAGCGGCATCTGCCGCACGCGCGCCGCGTCGGCGAAGCGGTTCACGAACGCTCCGACGGGGGCGCTCTGCGCCTCTTCGTCCCGCAGGCTGCCGACGAACAGCCAGGGGGCGCGGCCGGGCGCCTGGACCAGGTGCTCGAGCAGGTCGATACCGGGCGCGTCGCTCCAGTGCAGGTCCTCGAGGAAGACGACGCCGCGGACGCCCGCCGCCAGGTGGGCGAGCGCCTCGGCGACGCCATGGATGAACTCGTCCTTGCCCAGTTTCTCGACGGCGGCCGGGGCTCCCGCGCCCGTCTGCGGCTCGGCGGGCAGCAGCTGGTCGAGGACGGGGACGAGGCCCGAGGGCAATGACGCGGGGCGCGGCAGCTGGCGCAGCACTTCGACGAACGGCTGGAAGGGGACGCCGCCGTCCTTGTAGCAGCGGCCGGTGAGGTTGACGATCCCCGCGAGCTGCAGACGGTGCTTGAGCTCGCGCAGGAGCCGGCTCTTGCCGATGCCGCTCGCGCCGCTCAGGAGCACCAGCCGGGGACCGTGGTCGCCCGGGCCGGTGCCGAGCACGTGCTCGGTCGCCAGCTCCATCAGAGTGCTCAGCTCGGCGTCGCGTCCGATGAACCGCCCCGAGGTGACGAAGCTGGCGTAGGTCTCCGGCGTGTCGAGGTGCAGAGGGACCGCCATCCCGGCGTTCAGGAGATCGAGCGCCGCCGCGGCACTCGCCGGTCGGGCCGCCGGCTCGCGTTCGAGGAGCGCCATCACGAACGTCTCGAGACGCTCCGGGATCTCGGGGTCCAGCTGACGCGGCGGTCGCACCTGCCCGCGCAGGATCGCCCCGACGACCTGGCCCGGGTCTTTCCCCTGGTGGGGGAGCGAGCCGGTGAGGATCTCGTACAGCACGACCCCGAGGGAGTAGAGGTCGGAGCGCGCGTCCACGGAGGTGTCGCCGAAGCGCTCGGGAGCGATGTAGTGCAGCGTTCCGCTGAGACCGGGCCGGGCCGATTCCGCCTGGCCACCCGCCAGGCCGAAGTCGAGAAGCTTCGCCTGGAACGGGGGGTGGATCATGATGTTCTGCGGCTTGATGTCGTTGTGCAGAAGGCCGCGCGAGTGGATGTAGTCGAGGGCCCGCAGGCACTGCACCGCCAGGCTGTCGATGCGACCCGCAAGCGCCGGGCGCGGCCGGCGGGCGAGATCCTCGCCCGTCACGAACTCCATGGTCAGGAAGTGCCGGCCGTCCCCCTCGACGCTGCCGAAGTCGTAGACTTCGGCGAGATTCGGATGGCGCAGGCGCGCCATCGACCGGAACTCCTCCTTGAACAGCTCGATCGAGGCGCTGCTGAGATTCTCGGGGCGCAGGAGCTTCAGGGCGACCTGGCGCCCTCCCTGGCAGGTGTCGCGTACCAGGTACACCGATCCCATCCCCCCTTCGCCCAGGAGGCGCACCACGGTGTACCGCTGGTTGATCAGTCGGCCAAGAGTCTCGGGCATCGGGGGCAGAAGCGCAGACGCATACGTGTCTTGGATCGGGGGCGTTCCCCCCGAGGCAATGGCGGGAAAATACTACTAATTCATTGAGGACGCAAAGGTTTTTCTTCGCGGGGCGGGTGTCAGAAAAGCGCCGGGCGCGCTCAGTTCACCGGCACCGAGCGCCGGCCGGTGAAGCGCTGGTAGCCCGATCCGTCCGGATCCCCCTTGCGGCGGGATGATTTGACCCCGTACATCCGGGCGTCGGCGACGGCGATGAGGGCTTCGAACGACTTTCCGTCCTCGGGGAACGAGGCCGACCCCATGCTGACCGAGAGGCGCGCGGGCCGGCCGCCGTGGACCGCGAAGTCGTGCCCCTCGATCGCCTCCTGGATGCGTCTCTGCAGGCGGGTCACCTCCTGGCGGCCGACGCCGGGGACGATGACGATGAACTCGTCGGCCGCGTAGCGCACGCAGGTGTCGCAGCCCCGAAGCTGCGCCCGCACCACGCGCGCCAGCTCGCGCAGGATGCGGTCGCCGGCGGCGTGGCCGTGCTTGTCGTTCACGTCGTTGAAGGTGTCGACGTCGAGCTCGATGATGCTGAGCGGCACCTGCTGGCGAAGCGCGCGGCTGATCTCCTCCTCGAAGGAGACGAACAGGTACCGGGCGTTCGGCAGGCGCGTGAGCGGGTCGATCAGGGCGCCCTGGCCGGCTCCGTACTGCAGGGCGTTGCGCACGGCGGTGGCGACGTGCTTGGCGACGATCGAGATGACGCGCAGGTTGTCGTCCTCGTACGGGCGGCTGCGGAGATCGTAGAGGGCGAGAACGCCCAGAAGCGTGTCGCCGTCGAGGAGCGGCGCGACGATCGAGCTCTCCAGTCTGTCCAGCGTCTTGTCCGGCAAAAGCTCTTCGATGTCGGACCGGCCGCCCTCCCGCAGCACTGTGTCCTGGTGAGCCACGCCGTGGATCGGCATCCGGTGCACCGCCGCCCAGCCGCTCATCCTCTCCCCCATGGGGATGGTGTGGTGCCCGAGGCGCTGCGAATGCAGTCCGTGGACGTAGCGGGCAGCCAGGACCCGTCGATCCGCGTCGTACAGGTACAGGACGATGCAACGGTAATGGACGAGGTGCGCGATCTTGCCGGCGATGAACCCCATCGCCTCGTCGAGATTGAGGCTGCGGGCGGTGCTCTGCGCGACCTCGTACAGGGCGAACAGCTCGCGCTGCGCCGAGTGGATCGAGTCCACGATCGACGTCCGCAGCAGGTTGGTGTCCCGCGTCAGCCGGTCGGTTCCCTTGGTCAGGAGCCGCTTGTCGGGCGCCGCAGAGGTCTCGTGCGAGCGGTTGATCTCCTCGGCGATGAGGCGGAGCCGGGGGAGGTTTCCCACCAGCGCCTTGACGACCGCGGGATCGAACGACGTGCCGGCCTCGCTCTCGACGTACTTCAGCGCCTCCTCCTGTGAGAGCGGCTTGCGGTAGGGCCGGTCGGACGTCAGGGCGTCGAAGCAATCGACGACCGACAGGATGCGGGCGGTGATCGGGATCTCCTCTGCTTTGAGACGGTCGGGATACCCGGTGCCGTCCCACTTCTCATGATGCGACCGGACGACCTCGGTGAGAGGGAAGGGGAAGTTGATGGTCTCGAGGATCTCGACGCCGATGCGCGGATGGATGCGCATCTTCTCCGTCTCCTCGGGGGTCAGAGGGCCGGGCTTGCACAGGATGTGCTCGGGGACGGCGAGCTTGCCGATGTCGTGCAAGAGCGACCCGGCCTTCAGCGCCTCGAGCTCCGCCTCGGAGATCCCCATCGACCGGCCCAGCTCGACCGCATAGGCCTGCACGCGCCGGATGTGCCGCTGGGTGGTGCGGTCCTTCGCGTCGATGGCGAGGGCCATCGCCTCGATGACCGAAAGATAGAGGTCGGCCATCTGGCGGCCGTGCCGGCGGTCCTGGGCGACCCTCTCGGCGTAGAGGTTCAATGAGAAATAGAGGATGTACAGGAGCGGCAGCGACAGGCCCAGGGCCATCAGGCCGAAGCCCTGCACTCCCAGCGTCAGCGTCGCCCCCAGGAGGGCCCCCGCCACGTAGCCGGGGCCGGTCCACAGGAAGTTGGTCCGCCAGTTGTCGAGCAGGGGAATCTCGTCGGTCAGGCTGACGACACCGGCGACGATGAACGAGTTCGCCACGAAAAACGCGGCGGACGACAGGAGGATCGCAGGCCATTCCTGTCCAAGGTCGAGAGGGCCCGGTGTGCCGCCAGCCAGGTGGAAAATGAGACCGGCGATGGCCGACGAGACGGACAGCTCCGCCGCGTTGAACAGGACGCGCACGACCGGAGGGCGCCCGCCGCGCCGCAGGATCGACGCCGCCACCCCCGAGATGGCCGCGGTCACGACGGCGGCCGGTGTGCCGAGCAGGAGCAGGGTCGCGAATACGAACGTGAAGGCGATCGAGACGTTGCCGAGGACCGGCAGCGGTATCCGGAACGGCGACGACACGACGGCCGCCGCGATCGCGACCAGGAGCGGCAGGAGGGCGGGCCGGTCTCCCAGGACGAACGACGCCGCGAGGGCCGCGACCCCCGCCGCGCAGACACAAAAGATGTACAGCCGCACGTACGCCTTCAGGCTCGCCACGCCACAAAGATTGCGTCCTCCCGGGGGGGATTCCATTACTTTTTGGATATCGGGAAGTGGGGTGCCTGCCGCCGACGGGGGCGGCCGGGAGCGGGTGCTATACTCGAAACATGTTGCCGGAAGGCCGTTTGCGATGCCGGGCGCGGTGCGCGCGATGAGCTCGCGCTCGGGCGGAAAGCGCGCCGGCGGCGCCCCTCCGGGCGGGAAGCCGAATGTCGGTCTTCCGCACGGCGGAGCGGGCGCGCCTTCCGGCCGCGGACCCCGTCTGCGGCTCATCCTGTCCCTGCTCGTCGCCGCGCTGGGCGCATGGCTCGCGTGGGCCTCGATCGTTCGCGTGGACGCGGGCGAACGGGTCTTCCGGCGCACCGCCCTGGCGGGAACGGCGACTCGGCTGACGCCGGGGCGCCACGTCGTCGTGCCGCTGCTGCAGCGTCTGGTGAGGGTTCCCGAGGGAGCGGTCCGCGCTGAGTCGTCGGTGCGGGTGCGGAGCAGGGAAGGGGTCGACCTCGAAATCCCCTTCGAAGTCACGTTCCAGATGGACGATCAGGCGCTGGCGGCATTCCTGGGTCCGCGCGGCGGGCGCGGGACGCCGCAGGACGTGGCGCGCCTCGCCGCCTCGGATCTGGTCTCAAAGTGGGGCGCCGGCGGCACGACCGAGTCACTCGTGCTGGGCCAGGGCGGAGCCGGCGTCGAGACGAAGCTGAAGGAAAGCCTGGAAGGGCAGGGGTTCGCGTCTGTGACGCTCCGCCTGCAGCGGCCGCGCGGCTCGGATGCGGCGGTGGCGGCGATCACGGCGCGCGCGCTGCACGATCGGATGTCCGACACGAAGGTGAAGGTCGCCATCCTGGGGCTGGACGGGGCGGACTGGGAAATTATCGACCCGCTGATCGCGAAGGGGCTGCTGCCGAACCTGGCGCGGCTGAGGGGGCGCGGCGCCTGGGGGAACATGAAGACGATGATGCCGTGGCTGTCCCCCCTCCTGTGGACGAGCGTGGCGACGGGGAAGCCGCCCGAGGAGCACGGCATCGTCGATTTCCTGGTCGAGGACCGCAAGACCGGGAAGGCCGTGCCGGTCTCGAGTCGCTGGCGAAGGGTGAAGGCGCTCTGGAACATGTTCACGGACGCGGGCCGGCCGTCCGCCTTCATCGCCTGGTGGGCCACCTGGCCCTCGGAGCCGGTGCAGGGATTCATGGTCTCGGACCGGGTCGCCTACAGCCTGTTCGGGTTCGTCAAGAGCGAGCCGGAGGCGAACGGCGCCACCTGGCCGGACGGCTATTTCAAGGAGATCCGGCCGCGCATCGTGTCCGATCGGTCGATCACGCTCGATGAGGTCAGGCGCTTCGCCGAGGTCACGCCGGCCGAGTTCGCCGGGCTGCGCCGGCGCGTGGAGGACGACCCCAAGAGCGCCTATCGCGAGCCGGTCAACCACCTCACGAAGATCCTCGCCAGCCAGAGGACGTACCAGGCGATAGCGCTCGACATCCTGAATCGGGGCCAGCCGGACCTCTTCTCGATCTATTACCAGGGGATCGACGAGGTCTGCCACCGCTTCGCCCATTATATGCCCCCCAAGATGGACATGGTCACGGCGGAGGAATTCGCCCGCTACCATGAAGTCGTGGAGAGGTACTACCGCTACCAGGATCAGCTTCTGGGGGAGATCCTCGCGAAGCTGTCTCCCGACACCGTGGTGTTCGTCCTCTCGGACCACGGATTCCAGAGCGGCCTCAGCCGTCCGAAGGACGACCCGCCTTACATCGAAGGAAAGCCGGGTCTCTGGCACCGGCGCTACGGGATCCTGATCGTCGCCGGGCCGGTCATCAAGCCGGGACAGCTCGACACCACGAGCCTGCTCGACGTCGCGCCGACGGTGCTGTACCTGGCCGGTCTTCCGGTCGCCGAGGACATGCCGGGACGGGTGATCAAGGAGGCGATCCGCGACGATTTCCTCGGCAGTTTTCCCGTGCGCACCCTGCCGTCCTACGAGGGGGTCGGCCGATCGCTCGAGGAGAACCGGCCGATGGTCGCCTCGAGCGGCACCGACCAGGAGCTGGTCGAGAACCTCCGCAACCTCGGTTACATCGCCGGCGGGTCGGATAAGTCTCCCTCCGCCGTCGCCGACGAGGGGCAGGGGCAGGCGCTGGTCTCGGCGCATCTCAACGAGGCCGGCCTCTTCCTGAAGAATAAGGACTACGCGCGGGCGCAGGCGGCGGTGGACGAGGCGCTCAAGGTGCAACCGGGGTACATCCAGGCGCTGCTCGTGCAGGTGGAGGTCGCGGAGGGGCGCCAGGACCACGATCGCGCCATCGAGGTCGCGCGGGGGATCCTCGACAAGAATCCCGCGGATCACAACGGGCTCTACATCCAGCTCGGGGACGCCTATCGCGAGGGAGGCCGGGCGCGCGACGGGATCGGCTACTTCGAGAAGAAGCGCGCGGAGCACCCGGACGTGCCGGAGATCCGGGCCGCCCTCGGCTCGCTTCTTCTGAAGGAGGGGAGGGCGGACGAGGCCGAGAAGGAGCTCCTCGAGGCCCTGAGGCTCGACCCGGCGCTGTCCGAGCCGCTCAGCGACCTGCACACGCTCTACAAGGACACGCCCCGGATGCTCACCATCGAGCCGATCGTGCGCAAGGGGCTGGAGCTCAACGACAAGTCGCTGGTCCATCTGAACTGGCTGGGTCTCATCTACGAATGGAAGCAGGATTTCCCGCACGCCGAGGAGACCTTCAAGCGGGCGCTTGTGATCGACCCGGACTATGCGGCGACGATGGCGAACCTCGGCGCCCTGTACGGTCGCCACGGCCGCCTGCAGGATGCCGTGGACGTGCTGAGCCGCGCCGTCGTCAAGGAGCCCGACAACCTCGAGTCGTGGGTCAACCTCGGGGCTGCCCAGGGACGTCTCGGCCGGTCGCGCGAGGCGATCCAGGCGCTGGAGACCGCGCGCGCCAAGGGAGCGAAATCACCGACGCTGTACAACGCCCTGGCCCTCTCCTACCTGCAGGACCACCAGCAGGAGAAGGCGGTCCAGTACCTGCAGGAATCGCTCAAGCTCGATCCAGGGCAGAAAGACGCGGTCGATCTCCTTCAGAAGGTCAGGTCGTCCCGCTAGGGAGTCGATCGCTCGCGGTGCGAAGCGGCGGAGAGACGGACGCCCTCCGACGGCGTCGCGCCGGCGGGGGTGAGGAGGGTCTCCGGCCGGAGCAGCAGCTCGGAGATCCGGCTCCAGCGCGCAGGGTCGGAGTCCTTGAGGATCGCCCGCAGCGCCGCGTAGTGCTCCCCCAGCCGGTCGAGGGCCTCGCGGAACTCGTCGGGGCTCAGACCCGGGTAGCGGCCGGCGCGGGCCTCGGCGACGTTGAACCCCCACGCCGCCGCCTCGTTGTAGTGCCTTTCGATCTCGGGAACGCCGTCGCGCACCACGGGCAGAAGCGTGGCCCCCGCCATGTGTCGTGCGTGGAAGTACTCATGCTCCAGGAGCAGCGACCTCCAGGCGACGCTGTGCCCCGTCGCGATCGAGGCCTCGTCGTAGACGATGTCGTTCCGCGCTCCCGGACCCGCGTTGGGGGCGCTCCCCCTGCCCGCCGGGTCGGTCGCGCCGGGGCGGACCAGGGCCATGTAGAGGCGACGGGCGACGCCGGGCGTAAGAGGCCTCACCGAGGAGATGTAGAGCGGGTAGTCCGGCCGCAGCAGCGACAGGGTGCGGACGAGGGCCTGTTGATCCAGTCGCGGCCCCGGGTCCGCCGGCGCCGCCAGGACCACGCCCGCGGAGAGGCAGAGCGCTCCCGCGGCCGCGAGCAGGTCCGTTGGAATCCTTGTGCGGCGCCGCTTTCCTTGATTCGGCATGGGTCCTTCCATGTACGGCGACGGAGGCCTCTCTTCAAGGTCTAAAAAGAGGAAGAAGGCCGGCCGCGACGGTCCATTTACAAAGTTGTAATGTGCTATATTGACCGGCCGATGAAACGAGTAGCGAGAGAGAGCGGGGCATATACGACGAACGAGCAGATCGCCCGGAGGGCTTATCGCGCCCTGAAGACCCCCAGCGACACCGACCGGACCACCGATCCGATCCTCGCCTTCCACTTCAAGGGGAAGGACGATTACATCCTGATGCGCTGCAACAAGACGCCGGAGATCAGCATCAAAGGGAAGGACCAGATCGCCGGCGAGGTGAAATTTTTCGCCTACAGCGACTTCAAGGACTACGATGAACGCTCGGTCCTGTTCAAGCTGAAGGACGACATCGCCCTCATCGAGCTCTACAGCAAGGGGGCGATCACGAAGACGACGTGGGATACGTGGGACAGATTTTGCCGCTGGCTCGATTCGCTGGACGAAGATGGAGTGCAGATCTCGCTCAAACTCCCCTGCCTGGTGTACGAATCGGTCAAGCATCAGAAGCCGTCGATGCAGAACTACATCGTCGAAGCGGTGAAGGCGGCGCTCAAGAGCCCGAACCACAAGGACAAGGAAGAGGCATGAGCCGCTCCATGGCCGGTTCCGCGGCCCCGGGCCGGGGCCGCAGCGATGATCGCGTGCGCCCGCGTCTCGCGTGGGCGGGCGGAACACTGGGGCTGCTCCTTTTCGGCGCCGGTGTCCCGGTCTTCGCCGCCGCGGCCGCCCCCGAGACGCCGGCCTCACCGGTCGTCCTCATGCCGCTGGACCAGATCCGGCCGGGGATGCTGGGGATCGCCCGCACGGTGTTCGAGGGGAGCAACCTGGAGGAGTTCAAGGTCGAGATCCTCGGCGTGCTGCAGGGGGCCATCGGCCCGCAGCAGGACCTCATCGTCGCCCGCCTGCGCGGCGACAAGGTCGAGTACACCGGTGTCGTGTCGGGGATGAGCGGCAGTCCGGTGTACATCGACGGGAAGCTCATCGGGGCCGTGTCGTACCGGCTCGGAAACTTCGCCAAGGAGCCGATCGCCGGCATCACGCCGATCGCCGACATGATCAAAGTCGCGGGGCCGGCGCGCGCCGCCGACGCCGGCTCCCAGGCTCCCGACCTGCTCGGTCGATTCGTCGCGTCCCGCTCGGGCGGGGACAGTCCGATCGCCGGTGCCGCCGGCGCTGCGCCGCGGCCCGGTCCGGAGGCCCCGTCCCTGGCGGCCGGCGGGGGCTTTCCGGGCGGGCTTCAGCCGATCGGCATCCCGCTCGTCTGCTCGGGATGCGACCCGGGCGTCCTGCGATACTACGCGCCGATCTTCGAATCGTACGGACTGGAGCCGACCGCCGGCGGCGGCGCCACGACGTCGCCGTCCTCGCTGCCCCTCCTGCCGGGCAGCGCCATCGGGGCCGCGCTCGCCACGGGCGACATGAACATCGTCGGCATCGGCACCCTGACGCACGTCGACGGGAAGCGCGTGTTCGCCTTCGGTCACCCGATGCTCGGGACCGGGCCTCTGGAGATGCCGATGACGCAGGCCCAGGTCATCCTGACCTTCGCGTCGAGCGCCGCGTCCTTCAAGATCGCCAATTCCACCCCGCCGGTCGGCACGATCTTCCAGGACGGTCTGACTGCGATCGTCGGCGAGGTGGGGCGCGTGGCTCCGACCATCCCGGTCTCCGTCCGGATCAAATCCGCCGCCGGCCTGCGCGACTTCAACTACGCCATCATGCGCAACCGGGCCTGGTCGCCGGTCCTGCTCGCGGTCACGACCGCCAACAGCCTGGTGCGGAGCGTCGAGTTCGACGCCACGGCGTCGCTGGCGCTGCGCTGTCGCCTCGACATCGAGGGATATCCGCCGGTGACGTTCGAGGACCTCTACTCCGGCACCAACCCGGGTCAGCCGGTGCACCTGTCCCTGGCGAACGACACCGCCGGCGTGTTCGGCTTCCTGGTCAACAATCGATTCGAGGAGCCGCGCGTCCGGAAGGCCGAGATCGACGTCGACGTGCTGCAGGGCTCGCAGGTGGCGACGATGGCCTCGTTGCGCGCCTCGCGCACCGAGGTGCGGCCGGGGGAGAGCGTCACCGTGACCGCGGTCCTCGATCTCTACCGCGGGCGCGAGTGGGAGGAGTCGTGGACCCTGACGATCCCCGAGGACACGTCCCCGGGCGACGCCGAGATCGTCGTCGGCAGCGGCCCCGCCCTCGACAGCCTGGATCGGAGAGTCATCGAGCGCCAGGTCGCCCAGGCGTCGAGCCTCGGCGATCTCGTGCGCCTGGCCACGAGGCAGAGACGCAGCCGGACGCTCTATCTCCGAATGACGCGCCGGGCGCCGGCCGCCATCGTGCGCAGCGAAGTTCTTCCGGATCTCCCCCTGTCGATCTTCACCGTGTTCAACACTCCGCGGCTGAGCGCCGACACCACCCTGATAGGCGAGACCTCGATCCTGGAGATGCCGAAGGATCTCGACGTCGTGGTCGTGGGCGGCCGCCGCATCTCCATAAGGGTGAAATGAAGCGCGCCGCCGCGATCGCCGCCGTTCTGTCCGCTCTCGTCGTGCTCCTGTTCCAGGCCGCTTCCTTGCGGGCCGTCACCTCCCAGACCTGGCGCCAGAGGGAGAGGGACGACTTCGCCCGGGGGGAGACGAAGGGGGTCTCCCTTCTCTCCGACGGCGTGCTGCGCCTGTCGCCGCGTCTCGATCTCGTCCACGAGGCGAAGCAGCCTTACCTCTGGGCCCTCGCCCAGGACGCCGGCGGGAACCTGTACGCTTCCGGCGGGAACGACGGGACGATCTACCGTCTCGGCGCCGCGGGGGCCGAGGTGTTCTTCAAGGCGGGGGAGCCCGAGATCCACGCCCTGGCGATCGACAAGTCCGGAAACGTGCTGGCCGGCGGATCGCCGGGCGGCAAGATCTACAAGATCGCGCCGGGCGGCAAGGCCGTCTGGACGTACGACAGCGGCGAGAAGTACATCTGGGCCCTGGCGTTCGACCGCCAGGGGATCCTGTACGCCGCCACCGGGATCGACGGCCGGATCCTGCGGGTCGATCCCGACGGTCACGGCCGCGTGTTCTTCGACTCGGCCGAGACGCACATCCGCTCTCTCATCACGGATGCCAAGGGGGATCTGATCGCCGGCTCCGAAGGGCATGGGCTGGTGTTCCGGATCTCCTCCGCGGGCGAGGGGTTCGTGCTGTACGACGCCCCCCTGGCGGAAGTCGTCGCGCTGGCGCTCGGGAAGGATGGGACGATCTACGCCGCCGTCGCCGGCGAGTCGGGGCGCGGGGCGCGGCCGGCCGCGGCTCCGCCGCCGCCGACCCCCCCCGCGCCGGCTCCGTCCTCCGGCACCGAGGGTGCGGCGCCGCAGCCGTCACCGACACCGTCGCAGGAGCAGCAGCCTACGCCGGAGCAGCGCGTCCCGATCGGCATGGAAGGGAAGGTCCTGGCGATCTCCCCGGAGGGGTACGCGCGCGAGGTCTGGTCGGGCAGCCAGGAGGCGATCCTGTGCCTCGCGGTCGCCGCGAGCGACGATCTCCTGATGGGCTCGAGCACGCAGGGGAAGATCTATGCGCTCGACGCCGCCGGGAACGTCGACGAGATGGTGCGCCTCGCGTCGGGACAGGTGACGGCCCTGCTGCGGCTGGGAGCGGACGGAGCGGCGCTGAAGGGCCAGGAGAAGCCGGCGGGGCCGCCGCGGCAGGGGGACGTCGCCGTCGCCGGCAGCAATTCGGGAAGCCTGTCGCTCCTGCGCCCCGGCTTCGCGCGCTCGGGAACCTACGAGTCGCGCGTGCTCGACGCCCGATCGTTCGCCACCTGGGGCCGGGCCTCCTGGCGGAACGAGGCCCCGAAGGGGACCTCGATCCTCCTGAGCGTGCGCTGCGGCAACACCGAGGAGCCGGATCGCACCTGGTCGGACTGGCGCGGCGCGCCGTTCACGACGGACGGGGCCCTTCTCAACTGCCCGGCATCGCGCTTCCTGCAGTGGCGGACCGAGATGAAGACGGATGACGCCCGCGTCTCCCCCTCCCTGCGCGAGGTGGCGATCACCTACCTGCAGGCGAACCTGCCGCCCGAGATCCGAAAGGTGGAAGCGCAGGCGCCGGGGGTTTCGTTCCAGAAGATCCCGGGCACACCGACTTCGGGGCCCCAGGAAGCCAAGACCGCGGGTAGCGCGGGGAGCGACGTCGAGGGAGGCGTGCGGAAGCGCGCGCGTCCGCAGTCGCGCCGCGGCTTCGAGGCCGGAGCGCGCAGCGTCACCTGGCAGGCGGTCGATCCAAACGACGACGATCTCGTGTACGACGTCTACTACCGCGCGGTCGACGAGAAATCATGGAAACAAGTGCGCAGCAAGATCGACGAAGACTTCGTGACCTGGGACAGCACCGCGATGCCGGACGGCACCTACGTGTTCCGCGTGGTCGCCAGCGACGCCCCCTCGAACGCGGCGGGCCGGGCGCTCGCGGCGGAGAAGATCTCGGAACCGTTCGACGTCGACAACACGCCGCCGCGCGTCGAGTCGATCAAGGCGCAGGTCCAGCCGTCGGGCATCCGCCTGACGTTCACAGCCACCGATTCGTTCAGCCTCATCCGCGACACCGCCTACGCCGTCGACGCCGGTGACTGGGTCGCCGTCCAGCCGGCCGATGGTCTGAACGACTCGCCCGTCGAGACGTACGACCTGACCCTGAAGCACCCCGGCCCGGGCGAGCACAGCATCGTCGTGCGCTCGACCGACGCCGCCGGGAACACCGGCTCGGGTAAGACGATCGTGGACATTCCGGCTAAATAGGCGCGCCGCCTCGATAACAGTGACTCGTTCACGCCCCCCCCCGCACGATCAATTATGTGGGTTCGACTCGGGGGCCCGGGTCCAACTATCAAAGATGATAGCGTCCAGAAATCTGGACAGGTTCGGGCTGCCCCAGGATGCGTGGAGGATAGCCGCTTGAAACCCACATTACAGACCATCCCACGACTCGTCTACAAGTTAGACGTGCGGGACCGGGTGGTCGCGCCGTTCTGGAGCCTGCTCGAGTCCGCCAAGCTTGCCGGCGTCGATCCAAACTTCCTCCTGCTCACTGCCACATGCGACGCACATCGTCTCGCCGCTATGAAGCAGGAATTGGCCTTTTACGTTGCCTGGTACAACGGCCACCGGCCTCGGCGTCCTGCAGCTCGCGCGCCGCGCCTCGAACCCCGCAGGCGATGGCCACGACGTTCTCCCTGCGCCTCGCCTCGGACTCTCGAGGCCAGCCCGGAGCCGCGCTCGATCTCACCGTCCGCTACCACGCCGGGCGCTCGTATTTGCCCATCGTCACCCTCAAGCGTGCTGCGTAGCAGATCGTCACTCGTCATCTCGCCGAGTGTCGCCCATGAAATCGTCTGTTCGTCCTTCCTTAGTTCCGGCCCCCTCTTGACGCCTGCTGGAACCTTTCCACCAAGATCGTGATGCTGAAGCCCATCTTCTCCGCTTGGAAACACACCGAGAAGCCCTGCGAAGTCTCGATGGACCACTACACCTGAAAGAGGTCCGTGCCAGCATAACATTTCGGTCGACTATTACAGCAGCATTTTACTGGGCGAACAGGTAGTTCGGCAAGGTGGGTATTGCTTAGGTCTCTCCGCCAGCACTGAGCCGAATCCACCCCGTAATATTCGGCGCGTTCGCGGCCGGTTCATAGTGGACTTCAAGGAACGCAGGTGGATCATCTGAATCGATCCACTCTGGATAGATGAAGGATTCCGTTCCTCGTGGCGCCCGCCTCCCTTCACATAGCCCCATCCTCGAACCAGCGGCCCAAGTCCAGTCAAGCTTATCGATCGTTCGGCTGCAATCAAACAACATCTTGCCATCTTTGCTAAGAAGTCGGAGAGAAAGGACGCCGCCCGGCACCCTAGTCACTTCTTTCGGATTCTGATCAAAGTCTTCCTGCTGTACGTTGACACTTAGCCCTACGTAGAACGCAGAGCGATGCGATGGGAGGCCATCAAGGCGATACTTGGCGCTATAGGCACTCGTCAAGGAAAATCCTTCAAAATCCACTCGAACGCCCGGGTTCGGCAGGAATCGGATTCTGGATATTTTTCCGTCCCCCCGGTACGAGGAAATTGATACACATCCCAACGTAAGGGCACAAACGGCAATGCCCCGGAGTACTGTGCACCGCAAATCGACACGCACGACCCGCGTAGCGCCCATATTGGCTCCCATCGTACACGCTAAGATCATCTTCACAGCCTAGCAAAAGAAGTTCGCATCCCACTAGCTATTGCCCTACGTATTTGATCGAGCGGATCGATACCTCTAACTCTGCCGCATCAACTCTTGCTCTACGTTCCATTTCGAGAGACTCTCGAATTTCGTGCCGCGATCAATCGTTTTTTTCGAACCTATCTTTTCCCACTCTGTCGGCTGCTGTGCTCGGTGCAAACCTTCCCCGTTCAACGCGATCAACCCTTAGCGCATTCGCTAGGACGTTAGAAGGCTTCGACTGAGCACGCGCCCGACTTATGGGTACCATCGACATCGACATATCCCCCGTTACTGTGACTCGGCTGTCCGCCTGCCCCGAAGAAGGGGCCGTCGAACAACCTGCTCTGCTTCTTTTCTGATTGCTCAGGATCGTGTGACGATTCTTGTTGACTATGCTTCTTCGCATCCTTCAGCAGTCTGCGCGCTTCACCTTTGCACGTCTTGAAAAGCCCCCATATATGGTGTGAGGGGTGCTTTGGGTTCGTCGTGGAATTAATTTCGATTCTGAGTTGATCATCAAGTTCAGGCCCTGTTGCATGTCTCGCCAGGCCCTGGTCGATCGCCTCTTGGGCCACACCCATGTCATGTGTATCTCTTATCCTTGTCTTCCCATTATTCCAACTGGCGGTGTCGGTTACCACACCGTTTGGGTGCTCCGAAGTCGGCGGGCCAGTGACCGCTACGAAATCATGGGCTAGAAACTTGGAACTACTCACAGGCGGTCCATCCTCTGATTTCAGTTTCCGTTCTACTTCCCAGCCATCCTCACCATTTGGGTCAAACCGATTGATCGGATTGTCCCTGACGTACGCATACTTGTTCCAGCTCTGAGGATCCCCGAGATCGGTGTCATCTCCTGGATCCACCACCATGAACCTGCCGAGAGAGGAGGAGTAGTACCTCGCCATCATGTAATCCAGCCCACTCTCCCTGTCGCGCTCGTGGCCAGTGAAATTGTGCGTGTTAAGGGACGGGTCAACCTGGGGCGGACGTTCCTCTCCGAAGGGGAGGTAGTGGTGCTGCGCCACGAAGACACCGTTGACGTCGAGCTCGAGGCGGGCGCTCCCAAGGTGGTCCAGGTGGTAGAAAATCCATCGAGCAGGTGGGTTGTAAGGGTTGCTCTGGCCGATGACGCGCCGGGGGGCCATCGCTGTGTCAAGGCCCGAATCGTCCGACGGCCCTTCGCATGTCATGGCATCGGTCATTGTAACCCGGCCGGAGCCGTCAGGGTCCATCAGGAGAGCGTCTTCGCCGCCGCAGACCAGGTACTCACCGTTGCCATCGGGGTCGCGTCGCTCGGAGCAGGACGTCGGAGTGGCGGGACAGGTCGCGACATAGCAGTAGTTCAGCCAGGCGGCGTTCTCAGCCGACGGCATCGATTCGGCCTGCGGGTAGCCGCCCTGCAGGGTGCCCACGGCTGTCACGAAGTACCGGTAATTGTAGGGATACTGCTGGCCGACGGGATCGGTGAGCCTTGGCCAGCACGTGAACGACCGGTCGGCGATGCCGCAGCGAGGCCCGTTCGTGTCGTCACAGGGCGTCGTAGGTGCGATGATTGGACAGCTCGGGTTGCCCGATGCGTCCCATTTGGGATTATAGCTACTGTCGACGCAGACGTTTGGGTTCGGGTCGGTCGCGGGGCGGATCTCGCAGCGGCCCGCTGTCAAGCAGGCAGGTGAGAGGCGCGCCAGAAGACGATAGGTTCCGGGTACACCCTCCCCGTTGGCCAGCTTGGTGCGGTACACCCTGTACTCATCGACAGTTGGCAGGACGTCGGGGGAGTTGCCGCTCGGGGTCGGGATGGCGCACCACTTCAGCATGACGCTCTCTTTGTCTACGAGGCCTCCGGTCTGGGAGGCCCATGCCCTGAAGCCTTGTGGCGGGGGTAGCGTGGTCTTGTCATACGGCAGCTCCCTGCCTCGGACCTGATAGGCCGAAGAGAAGGGCGTCTCGCTGCTGCCGGCCACCGTCGTCACCCTGTAGTAGTAGACCGTGTCGCTCATCACCGTCTGGTCCCAGTAGTTCGTGGCGGTCGTGCTGAGACTGACCGAAGCGGCGTCGTAATCCACGCTCCAAACAGCGGGGATATCGCTGGTGCACCGGGTCGGGGCCTCGGAAGGGAGTGGCGGGGACGGGTTGACCCCAGAATCGAGGAGGGCGCAGAACGGTCCTTCGGGGGTAGCGCTGCGGTACACTCGGTACCCCGTGGCACCGCTTACGCCAACCCAGGCGAGTTTCACGCCGTTGCGCCGTTTGAGTGAGAGGACCGCGTCGTTGAGTGTCCAGAGCACCGTCTTGAGTGACGTCGGGGGCGCGGGGCTCGCTGTCTGCGCACCAGGCGAGGCCGTCGCCAAATCGATGACGTTACGGCACAACTCACCCGGGACGCACACTTCGCCGGTTGGACAGGGCGTGACAGCGTTGCAGGTCGTCCCGGAGATGTTGCACTGGCCAGGGTAGTACCCCGGGCACTGACTGGATTGAGTGCACGAGAAGTCTGTGTGCACGGTACACCACCGACCGATGGACTCTTCGCAGCTTTCCCCGACGCACACGTCCTTGTCACAGGTCTGCTGGATGCACGTGTTTCCCGCACCGCACTGGGCGGACTCGAGCGGGACAGTCTTGAACGTGGCAATTGCTCCGGCCCAGAACTGCTTGGCACTCAGGGTGGCGCCGACACTCGCACCGCCGGTTGTGCTCTGAATCAGATCTTCGAGAACCGTATTGTTGAGGGTGCTGTCGGGATTGGTTTGAATCTGCGCTTCAAGACGCTCCGTGAAGCCATTCGTCTGGCCGCTGTAAGTGCTGGTGTCGATGTTGGCCATGCCTCCGACCCAGATTTCATTCCCCTGGGACGTCGTAGAGGTTTGGCCAGTGCTGGGGTTGTTGCTCTTTGTGGTGTTGGAATTGCTCCAAAATTGGTCGAGAGCACTTGAGCTGAGGATGCCACTATATTCCGCGATCACCACGTTAGCATTGAGCTGCGCTGCCAGATTGATGGTCACCTGTGTTCCCGCGTTTTCGTTGACGGTCAAGGCGTACCAGATCTCGATGGTCACACCGTTCGGGTTCGTCTTCTGAACCGCACGAGTTGAATTCCAGGATACGCCAGGCTGGGTCACTGACGAGACTCGCGAGTCGCTGGCGCCGCGCGTGCCGATCACCGCGATCAGTGCATTGCCCTTCGCGGGAGGAGTCGGGAATACGGGGGTAATCCAGTTCTGTCCACTGTTTGCTCCGCGAATAGCCCGGATGAACCTAATTGGCGTACAAGCGACCGCGTGATTGTTGCTGCAAACTCCAGCCGGGCATGTGCCGGTTGAATCGCAGGACGCGAGCGAGACGGTGCAAACACCGTAGGAGCAATCCGCCTGGGTCGCGCAGGGCTTGCTCGTATTGTCGCAAATACCCACTCCTCCGGTCGTGCACCCGGCGTAGGGTTCGCACTGGCTGCCGCTCTCGCGGCACGTGTAGTCCTGGCCGGACACATGCCCTGCCGTGTCGAACGAGGAGACGCTGAATTCATACGACGACGGCCGCAGGCCGGAGAGTGTCACCGTCGTCTCATTCGGCCCAACGGTGGCGAAAGGAAGCGGATGTTTGAACGTCGTGGTGTCATTGTTGCGACGGGCGTAGAGATAATAACCCGCGATCGGTGGTCTCCCGGTGCTAACAGCAGGCTTGACCCAGTCGAGGCGGATGGAACCAGGACCTGCGGGGACCGCGGTTACCTTGCTCGGTGGCGGGACAAAGTTCGGATCACCCAGGGTCGGCCTGTTGTCTCCACAGCGCGGGAAGTTGGGAGTCGGTTCATGAAGGAATGTCTTGCAGCGCAAGGATGGATCCGTATTGAGCGTGTCGAAGTAGTCCGGCCAGTCGGATTCCGCCGTCAGCCAGGTGCCCTCCGCAAAGACCTTGTACACGGCCTTGGGCATGACGCAATTCGGCTCGAAGTTCGGAGTGCCGGCGCAGTCGCCGTACAGGAATCGGCCTCTATTATCTGTGTCGGACCGGTTGAATTGAGGGGAGAGGATCTGGGTACTGTTGATTGCGTAACGCGGATCCTGGTAGACGTACCCGCTGTTTGAGCCGGTCGGGCTCTTATAAATAAGGTAGGGATCAATCGTCCTGGCAACGTCCGTTACGATCTCCCGCGTGGGGCTGTCGTCTTGATAATCCACTGGGGGCCCGGACATGCGACCACAGAGCTTGTAGTGATAGAGATGATAGCCCTTGAGATAAGAGGAAGTTCCGTCGGCCGTTGACGCCAGCAGCGGCTGGTAGAAACTGGACGCTGGCGGCATCCACTGCACGGAGTTTGAATCTGCAGGGACCCCCCATGGATCGGGCACGCGGCACTGGTACTGGCCGAAGGGCCGGGCCAGCGGGATCGCCAGCGTCGGCCTGCTGAAAGACGACTCGACTCCGCCAACTATCGCTGTCATTGCGTAGTCGTAGGCGACGTTGTTGGGCACTCCGCTGTCAGTGAAGCTTCCCGACGCCGACGTCACGCTCTGGATTTGCACATAGTTGACGCACGAGTCGATCGTGTTCAGCTTCCTGTAGATCAAGTATTGCGACGGCGGGGGGGGGTTGGCCGGATCGGGGATCTGCCATGAGATGTCGACCGAGCCGTCCTTCGGCCTGGCGAAGATCTGGAGCTTCGGGATGATGCTCGAATCGCGTATCTTGCCCGCCACACACTTCGAGAAGGGCGATTTGCTTATGAACTGGCTGCCGTTGTTGAGAAAGTAGGCTTTGACCGCATAGTAATAGGTCGTCCCCGGCGTGAGAGCTGTGGGGTCCTGGTAGTACGCTGTCGAAACGCCCGCGATCGAGGTCAGGGGAGGGAATCGATAGTCATAGATGGGCGCGGTGTCCCTGTAAACTTCGTACATCACCGTGTAGCTGCCAGACGGTGGGTTCGCCTCCCAGGACAGGTTCATCTTCTCGGACGTGCCTAGCGTGCCGCAAGTCGACGACACCTTCAACCCCTTGGGAGGAGGGGGCGGGGTGTGGTCCGAAGGACTTGCCGCGAGGTCACAGATGCTTCCGGGCTGGCAGCTCATCGGCCCCCAGTTCCCGGCTGCATCCTGGGCCCTGACCCTGTAGTAATAGTACTGGCCGTTGTTCAGGTTGTAATCGGTGAAGGTCGACGACTTGACGAGTTGTCCCGTGATCGGCAATGACGGCACATTGTTAGCTGTCGAGAGACGGCGATCCACTTCGTATCCCACGATGTCGGAGGCGTCCGTCGGAACGGTCCAGGTGAACTTGATGTAACCGTCCCCGAACTCGGCGAGGGTGAGTGTGGGAGCCGGTGGTCCAGACGTGTCCCCCGTAACGACCTTCAGCTCCAGCGAGAGGTTGCTCTCGTAGCCGCTGGAATCCACTGCACTGACCTTGTAGTGTACGGTCTTTGTGCCAACGAAATTGGTCGGATCGGCGTAGGTAGCCGTCGCCGGCGGGTTGGGCGGAGCGACCACAATGAAGGTCGCGTCGGTTCCGTCCACCTTGCGGTATACCTTGTAGTAGCTCTTGTCGGGCTCGCTGTTCTCGTCCCAGGTCAGCGTGACGCGCCACGTGCCCGGTCCCTGGCCCGCCAGGGTCGCGCGGAGGTTGAGCGGCGGTCTCGGCTTCAGATTCTCCTTCAGCGCGAGGAGCCGGCCCGCCAGATAGACATAGTCGCTGGACCATTCCGGACCGCTGCCATCCAGGGCCGGCGTTCTGAACTCGGAAAGCACTTGACCCGACGGATCGCGCAGGTAGTACGTCTTGATGCCTGTTTCCTTCTCTATCTTCCAGAGCCTGTTCCCGGACGCGTCGTACTCGAAGCTGTCCACTTCCGCCAGGCCGCCGCCATTCGAAGTATTGCCGATCTGCTGGATGCGCACCAGGTGGTTGATGGGATCGTACTGGTACTTCTTGACGTCATCGACCGCTGGCTGGGTGGGATCCGGTATCCAGCGCCTTCCTCCTTGGAGCAGGTTGCCGGCGGCGTCGTAGACGAAATTGACAGCGCTCGGCGTGCTCGAGCCGATGGTCGTCTGCCGCGTCATGATGCGGTTGCTGCGGGGGTTGCTGTAGGTGAAGGCCTCGGTCTCCACAACATCAGGCAGTGGCGGGATCTGTTGATCCAAGATCCGCTGATCCATGTTCCCAAACGGATCGTAGAAGAAGGTCTCGTTGAAAATGCTCCCCTGGAACTCTGTGTGGGCGGTAATCAGCCTGTTGACGGCGTCGTACCCATACCAGTTGGATCCGATTTGAAAGATGTTTCCTACCCCATCGTAGTTATAATCGCCGCTTTGATACTCCGGGTCCCGTGACCAAGTGGTGCCGTTCCACGCGCCACCCTTGATTGTCTTGGGCCGGTTTCTCGAGTCGAATGTGGTCTCGGTACGGCCGTTCGGCATATTGACGCTCGCGACCGCCCCCGCGGCGTTGTAGCTCAGTCGGCCCAGGGCCGTACCCTGCCCGTCTTCGGTGGCCATCACCACCATCCCGTTCGAGTAGCCGTAGTTGACCTTCAGAATACTCCGATTCGGTGGTGTCGCTACCGGATACTGAATCGAGGTGAGCTCACCGCGCGTGTCGTACGTGTAGCTCGTCGTCTCGATTGGGAAGTTGAGAAAGTCAGTGAACGAATGGGTCGTCGACGAGAGACGACCGCCGATACCATTGTAATAGCGATTCTCCTGGAAGAACTGATAAAGGTTAGGGGCCCCCTTGTATCGGCTGATGGATGAGAGCTTTCCAAGTCCGTAGGGACTCCCCGCGCCCGTGTTGTCGTAGCCATAACCCACGATCCCCGACACCACACTACCGTCACCACCGGCGAACCAGAAATCCTGCTCCGAGACTCGTCCGGCGAAATCGTATCTGAATTTGGCTCCGTTGCCATTGGGATGTTGCTCACGTAGCAGGTTCCCAAGAGCGTCGTATCCCTCATAGACCGTCGTGCCACTCTCCGGGTTATCCGCCCAGATCGGATTCCCCAGACCGTCGTAATCCATGCGACGGATCTGGGTCTGCACCAGGTTGTTGCTGAGCTTCACCTGAACGAGTCGGTCAAGTGGGTCGTAATCGTAGTAGGCGTCGGCACCGCCGGTCACCGCGCAGGTGGCACCGCCGCAGTCTGCGTTGGTCGTGCACGCCACGTTGTTCGAGGTGCAGCGGCGCTCCGCCGGGGAATCCACGGTGACGAGGCGCTCGAAGGCGTCCCTGATGAAGGATGTCTTGGCCGAGTACGTCGCCGTGCCGCCGGCGTCGTGAATCGAGTTCTCGGTGACGTCTTGGCTTGTGCCGTAATAGTCCGTTCGGGTGACGTTCGTATTGGTGGCGCGATCGCCGTCCGCCGGGATGTTTAGCCGCACGCGCCCGAATGGATCGCAGGTGCCGACTCCCGGCGGCACCGTGCCCGGTTCACTGTAATCGAACTCGGTCCCAGGATCGGTGGTCCGGTTGATTCCGGAGGCCGTGCAAAGGTTTTGGCCCGGAACCGGCAGGGCGTCACACGCGGTCAGGGTCTGATAGGTCCACTCGGTCTTGTACACGACGTGCCCTGCCACGTCATACTGGGTCTTCTGGCAGGCGAACCGTGGATCCGTAGGAGAAATGTCGGCCGGCCGTTTTTGCGTCACGACCTGCCTCCCCAGTCCGTCATAGATGTACCGGGTGAAGACGAAATTGGCCGCGGGGTCGAGATCCGACGTGCCCGGTGTTCCCTGCGTCACCGCCGTCCTGGTGAGTGACTCGTAGGCGATCTGCGTCGGCTCTTCCCCTGCCGGCAGAACCTGCGTCACGCGTCCTAGGGCGTCGTAGGTGTAATTCGTCTGGACCCCTGCCGTGTCCCGCGTTGCCAGAATCAGTCCGGTGTTCGCGTCCCGGTCCCTGTCAATCGATTTGAACAGGGGCAAGCTGTACAGGCTCGTGGTGAACGCCTTGCTCGCCAGGTAGCCGCCGCATTCGCCGGCGGTGGTGCAGTTTCCGGCTGACGGAGCGTAGGTGTACTTGATGTAGTAAATCGGATCATCGAACCGCCCTGTCGACATGGTCTTGGAGATGATGTTCCCGGACGCGGTACTTGAGGTGAACTGCGTCAGCACGTCCCCCGGGGTGGAGGTGGTGCTCAGATTTGCAGGAACCGGTGTTCCAATGCTGGCCGGCAGGTTCGCACGCGCGATGCTCGTCGTCAGCCTTCCGTACGCGTCGTACTCATTCTCGGTTCGGGACAGGACGCGCTGGCCGTCCGACACTTCCTTCGAGCGGGGAAGGCCCGTGATATACACGTATTGAGCCCCATTCTGATAGGTGGTCGTCGTGCGCCTCGGCACGTCGATGTTGAAGCCCGACTCTACCTCGGTCTGCCAGTGGCCGTATCCATCCCACTGATCGCGGGAGACGATTGATTCGGCGCCGCCGGCGTCGACGAACCGCTTCGTCGCGCGCTTGACACGAACGTTCGACTTCGAATGAGCGTGAGTCTGCGGATCGAGGTCTGAGTCGTGTTCCTGGAGCTCCGACTGGAGCAGTCTTCCGGTCGCAGCGTTGCCACGGTAGTAATCGATCTCGAAATTGGACCCGTCGCTCCACTCCGGAGCATAGCCGTCGCTCGGATCCGGCCCGACGTTGGGATTATCGGTCGATTGGGAGGCGTGGTAGTAATAGACCGTGTCGTTTCCGAGCGGGTCGCTGACGGTCACCTGGGTGGGGTTCGTGAATGCCGTCGTGTTGCGCTTATACTGCCACGTCTGACCCGACGAGGCCCCCGAGGGCAATTGCAGCTCCTTCGTGACCATCTGCCGGCTCAATCCCGTGATGCTGACCGAGACGCCGTGCTTCGAGGCCTGCATGAACTTGCCCACGTAGACGTAGTACCCGTATGAATACTTGAACGTGGCACCTCGCTTGTCCGGCGGCCAGGAGCTGACCTGACTGCAGGCGTTGGCAGTGATTCCGACTGGATCGGATCCTGCCTTCCTCAGGAGCGGAAGCGTGCGGCAGGTCACCTCACCGTAATCGCCGTTGCCTCCAGACGCGAGCCCGGGGGGCGGCGCGTCGTTGTAATAGCCATAGTAGAGGCTGTACAGATCCGGATTGCTTTGGCCCGGACCTATATAGCCAGGGTAGTCCAGACGCAGGAGCTTCAAGATCGGCGTCGGAGTGTACACCTGGGTGGGCCCCTCGAGATCGAGATCGGCCCGACGGATCCGCGTGTACTCGTACATGAATCCGAACGTCGCCTTCGCCGACGGGGTGAATGTCGTGCTGCCATAGCAACCTCGATCTGTACAGTTGGCCAACGACGGGACGTCGACGGCATAGGTCGCGACCGCCGATCGATCGGAGGCAGTCCACGTAGCGGGGTCTTTCGAACCCGTCATGCACATGTCGTCAATGGTCGTAGTCTGGATCGGCGCGCACTGTCCGCCTGGACACTGTGCGTCCGTGCTACAGTTCTGCGTAGAATTATTCGAGCAGACGCCTGTGTAGCATATCTGTGGGGACGGACACTGGCTGTCGCCGTTGCACGCCTGGGTGGTGGTGCTGCAGTGCCCCCCCGACCACCACTCGCAGTTGTGGAATGAGATGGTCCGCGTCGCGCTGTCGGTGATGCTCGCTATCGCATGCTGGAAATTGGGCCGCGTGTCGTAGACGACCTTGACATTGTTTGGGTACGGAGACGTCACTCCGTTGTTGGTCACACGCGAGTACAGGCTCGGATCCTCAATGTACTTCGTGTACCACCCGCAGAAGTTCTGATTGTCCGTCCGTATCTGCTGATAGGCTGACGTCGGCTGGCCGGTGCCGTCAAGGGAAGGCTGGATGCAATCGACCCTCTTCGCCAGAGTATAGACAAGGCCATCCGGGGATTCGACTCGCATGCAGTTGGTCTCGGCTGTGCCATCGTCCTTGGTTCCCACGCAATATTCATTCCCAGGGCCTCTGACCTTCGCGTAACTGAGGTCAGTGGTCATTCGCCCCGTAAAGGATAGGAATACACCAGCGGGATCGAAGAATACCCCGTCCTCCTCGCGGGTCTGTGGCGGGTTGACGTGGTCGTCGCTGTCAAAGAAGAACGTGTGGTGCACGCCGTCCGGCGAGATCCAGGTCCACGTCCTCGAGAAGCAGGTGTTGTGCGGAGTCGATCCGCAGTTCTGGTTGAACTGGAAGTCCTCATAAATCCGGCCCATCGTCATGCTAAAGCCGATCCCGAACGGGCTCTTCGTACTCGGCACGATCCGCTGGTCAGTGCTGATGAAATCAGTCTTGTAATATGTGGTGTCCCAGACCTTCGAGCTGTAGGAGAGCTTCAGCCCGTGCCCCAGGCGGGAGTTGATCAGGAATTGCTGCCCGATGGACACCGACATGTTCAGCCCGCCATTCAGTATGTCGACGTCCTCTCCGAAATTGCCGCTCTCGAAGACATGGTTGGGGCGGAATCCGACATTCTCGTTTTCGTTCTGCGCCCAGAGGGCGCCAAGGGGCACGGTCAGGCACCAGATGATCGGGACAAGTCGCGCCGCGGCGCGTGCGCTTCGCTTATTCATGAGATCCCCTTTCGAGGTCCAGGTGGGCAGGAGACTCCTTGCCGCAGGACAACCGAGTTCGGGTTAGTCGAGAGGATTTGAGGTCGATAACTAACGGGAAATAGGCGCGGGATGTTCCAGGGCTGTGGGCGACAGGGAAACCCGCCAGTGTCTTCCGGATCTCACCGGCGGATCCCAGGAGCTTAGGAGCACACTTCTCGCTGGACGCGGTCCACCCGCAGCCTGCCTAGCAGGCGTAACTTACGTTACGGTCGGTCCCGCAGCGACTCTCTGCGGGTCCCTAGACCTGGGTGTGGTCCGTGCCCTGGAGAAGGGGAGCTCAAAAGTAAGGACAGTTGCCTGTCTAGTACTCTCGATTCACATCCTTAGTCAAGCGAATCAGTTTTCCCCGACGCTGCGAATCTGCTGCTATCCTTGCGGTATCAGCATCCGCAATCATTGATCCTTCACCAATCGGATAGGAGGCGCCCGCCTCTTTGTCGGACGACTCGGGCCGGGGACGAGCCCCTCTTGCTCTTCGCAACGGCCGGGTCCGTGCCGGACGACTGCGAGCACCGATCGGCTGCTGTCGTGCTCCAGCTTGGAGACGTGAGACCCGCGGAGACCCTGGATCTCCAGCATTCTCGTCTCGATGATCGTCGAGAGACGGTCAGTGACGGCTCTGTCGATGGCTCGACCCC
>DASQAT010000054.1 GCA_035635555.1 Candidatus Dormiibacterota bacterium | reverse complement strand
CCTGGATGGTGCGGTACGGGGCGGCCTGGCTGCCGCAGCCGCTCGTGCAGGTGCTGTTGTCGTCCACGTACAGCGTGATCGCCCCGGCCGCCATCACCAGCCGCGCCACCACCCCCAGCGCGCACACCGCCAGCCCGCAGGAAAGAATGCGGAGAAAGCGCGATCGTGCGGGCGGGGCGGACCTCGGCCGAACCCGCGGCCGGGGACCCCTTGGCAGAGGGTCAGGTCCGTCCGGCGCAAGCCCTCGAGCGACCGTCACGCCCCCTTTGGGCGTCCTGGCCACGTCCCCCCCACTCAAGCCTGAATCCGCGCAGAGCCGGGATGCACACTCTATTACCGTGATGACAAAAGTTGTCAACGGCTTTTCTGAAATCTTTTTGACGCGACGAAAAAGGCATGACAGTCGCGCCATGTTCGGAGTCCCGGGAAATGCCTGAGGGCGGTTGCGCTTTCAAGGTGCTATCATTTGCGCTTGAGGAGGGTGACGGTGGCGAAAAATTCGAGCGCTTTCTCGGTCAACGAGAGAATCCAGCATGAAGAATACGGACCCGGCACGATCACGAACATCGGCCCGCTGCACACGACCATCGAATTCGATCAGGGCGTGACGAAGAAATTCATGAACACCCTCGTCCGGCTGGAAAAAACCGATGTCGCGGCCCCGGCGCGCCGCACCCGGGGGTCGTCGGCTGGGAAGACCGGCGCCAAGGCGAAGAAGGCGGCCAAGTAAGCGGCGCGCATCGTCGAAGTCTCCGCATGCGAGGGCTGGCCAGGGTCGATCCGCTGCACGCGCGCGGCGCCGCGATGGCGCTTGGGTCGGCGATCCTGTGGGGCGCGAGCACCCCTTTTTCCAAGATCCTGCTGCGACGGACCGGTCCGCTCATCCTCGCGGCCCTGCTCTACCTGGGCGCCGGTCTGGCGCTCGTCGTCGTTCTCGCCCTGCGGCGGCGAAGTCCCTCGGACGGCGCCGCCGAAGCCGCCCTCCGGGCGTCCGATCTGCCCCTCCTTGCGGCCGCGACCTTCTGCGGAGCGATCCTGGGGCCGTCCCTCATGATGTTCGGACTCCTGCGCGTCTCCGCGGTCACCGGATCTCTCCTCCTGAACCTCGAGCCGCCTCTGACCATCCTCCTGGCGATCGTCTGGTTCCGCGAGCACCTCGGCAGGCGCCAGGCGGGCGCGGCGGCGCTCATCCTCGCCGGAACGGTGCTCGTCGGCTACCGGCCGGGCGAGCTGGCCTCCCAGTGGTCCGGGATCGTGGCGGTCGCGCTCGCCTGCCTGGCCTGGGCCATCGACACGAACCTCAACCAGCGGTTGTCGCTGCGGGACCCGGTGGCGCTCGCGGGGGTCAAGGGACTCCTGGGGGGATTCTCGATCCTGGCGGTGGCGCTGCTGGCCGGGGAGGCCCGCCCCTCGCCGGGCGTTCTCGCCACGGGGCTGGCGCTCGGAACGATCACCTATGGCGTCAGCATGGTGCTGTTCTTCAGAGCGCTGCGACAGCTCGGGACGGCGCGCGTGGCGGCCTATTTCGCGACCGGGCCGTTCGTCGGCGCGCTGACCTCGGTCGTCGTGCTGGACGAGACCCTGCGTGGCCTCGACCTCGCGGCCATGGGACTCATGGCGGCGGGTCTGGTCATGCTCCTCCGCGAGACCCACGCGCATGAGCACGTCCACGAGGTCATGGAGCACGATCACGCCCACACGCACGACGAGCATCACGATCACGCCCACGAGCCGGGTGTCTCGACGGCCGGCCGGCACGCCCATCCGCACCGGCACGCGCCCCTGGTTCACGCCCACCCGCACACCCCGGATCTGCACCACCGCCACCGGCACGACTAGGACCATGTCCGAGTCATGGCCGGAGTCGTGACCGGGTCCGGGTCGATCAGGAGGCGCGACGCAGGACGCGACCGGGACGCTCGCCCGTCGACTTCCCGTCGCGGTAGACCACGACGCCGTTGACCCAGACGGAGCGGATACCATCCGAGACGGCGTGCGGGTGGGTCGGAGTGGCGCGATCCCTGACGGTTCGTGGATCGAAGAGAACCAGGTCGGCGTGCAGGCCGGGCCGGATCTGCCCGCGGTCCGTGAACCCCATGTGGGCGGCGGCGAGGGCCGACGCCTGGTGCACCGCCTGCGGGAGCTTCAGGATTCCCCGCTCGCGCACGTAGTGTCCGAGGATGCGCGGGTAGGACCCGAAGCCGCGTGGATGCGGCCCCTCGAGGTAGCCGTCGGTGCAGAAATTCATCTCCCGCCATGTCATCAGACGCTCGACGTCCGGCTCCTGCATGCTGGTGCCGATGACGCTCTCCACGCTCTCGCCGGTCTCCTTGCGCATCGCCTCGGACATCCGGATCAGGTCGATGAGCGTGGTCACCGGGTCGCTCCGACGCAGGCGCGCGATCTCCGCCACGGTCTTGCCGGCGTACGACGGCTCCGGACCGAACTCGGTCAGCAGGAGTCCCTCGGGGGCGGCGATCTCCTTCAGCACCAGGCTCGCTTCGGCGCGGTTCTCGAAGTCGCGCCCGGGGAACAGGACGGTCAGCGTGGATTCCCAGTAGAGGTACGGGTACATGTCCGCGGTGATGTCCACCCCCGATGCGCGCGCCTTGTCCAGCCGCGCCAGAAGCTTGTCCGCCTGCCCCCACCAGCTCCGCATGGCCAGCTTGGTGTGGGAGATCTGCACCGGCAGCTTCGCCTGCCGTCCGATCTCGATGATCTCGTCGATCGCCTTCCAGAAGTAGCGGTCCTCGCTCCGGATGTGGCTGATGTACCGGCCGCCGAACGAGGCGGCCGTCTTCGCCAGCTCCACCACCTCCTCCGGGGCCGAATAGATTCCAGGGTCGTACTCCAGACCGCTCGAGAGGCCGACGGCTCCCGCGGCCATTTCTTTCCCCAGGAGCCGCTGCATCTTCTCGATCTCGTCCTGCGTGGCGTGCCTGCGGAAGTCGTCGCCCATCACCCTGTCGCGCAGCGTGCCGTGACCGGCGTACGAGGCGACGTTGACCGCAGCCGGCCGGCGCTCGAGGCGATTGAAAAAGCGCCGCAGAGGGTAGGAGGAGCCGCCGTCCTGACCCACGACGATGGTCGTGATCCCCTGGCTGGTGGCGGCGGTAGCGTCGGGGATTTCGAAGATCTGATCGCTGCCGTGGCTGTGCGTGTCGATGAAGCCCGGTGCGAGCGTCAGCCCGGCGGCGTCCACGACCGTCTCGCCCGCCGCAGGGCCGGCGCCGCCGACGTCGACGATGAGGTCCCCCGAGATGCGGACGTTCGTCCTGCGCGCGGGGGAGCCTGTGCCGTCCAGGACGCTGGCGTGGACGATGACGGTCACCGGGGCGGCAGGGGTCGCCTCTGCCGCCGCGGGTGCCGTTGGAGAGGCGTAGTCCCGAGCCGGGGCGGCCGGGACGAGAGCCGCCATGAGCAGCAGTCCCCGGAGAACCAGGTTGCGGCGATTCGTCGACATCACGTGTCTCCTGTCAGTCATGGATGCGTCTCGTCGCCGGCCAGATCGCGCACTACGGCGTAGACGCCCCGGATCACGTCCGCCATGCGCCGGTAGTCCAGGGTGTCCGGCGTGTCCCGAATCGTATGACATTTGGGATTCCGGTAGAAGGCGGTGTCGGAGATCATCACGGCCCGGTAGCCCGCGGCGGGTGCGCATCCAGATTCCGCTCACCGGCCCTCTCCCGTGCGACGCCCGGATGACGGGCGTTTCAGCGAAAATGGCCTCCGTCGCTTGACGCCGGGTCCGCGCGGGGACCACCTTTGTCTCCAGGGGTCCGGGATATCGTGTGTGGGAGGGACCATCACATGCGCATCACGAGAGCCGACGTGTGGCGGCTGCTGCGCGCGGGAGCGATCGTCTCCGCGCTGGCCGCGATGGGCGTCCTGGACGGCTGCGCCCGCAGGACTCAGCCGGGCGATCCGCTTCCCGGGCTGACGCGCGCCGAGCGCGACCGGTTCGAGCGAGGCAAGCAGGTCTTCGAGCGGGAGTTCACACCCGAGACGGGGCTGGGGCCGCTGTTCAACTCCACGTCCTGCCGCGAGTGCCACGAAGATCCCGCGACCGGAGGCTCCGGCGACGAGATCGAGGTCCACGCCACGGCGTTCCGGCCGGCCGGCGCCGGGAGCAAGGGGGACGTCTGCGATCAACTCGCCGCCGAGGGAGGGCCGGTTGTGCAGCAGCACGTGACGCCCGCGCTCCACGACGCTCTCGGGATCGACGCGGAGCCGGTTCCCGCGCACGCCACCGGTACCGCACGGCGCACGGCCCCGTCGATCCTCGGCTTCGGTCTTCTGGACGCCGTCCCCGACGAGACGATCCTCGCCTACGCCGACCCGGAGGATCGCGATCACGACGGCATCTCCGGCCGGCCGAACCGCTTCACGGACGGCCGGATCGGACGCTTCGGGCGCAAGGCGTTCGTGCCGACTCTGCGCGAGTTCAATCCCGGAGCCTTCCTGATCGAGCAAGGGATCACGAATCCGGCCCAGCCGGTCGAGGAGACGATCGGCGGCCGGCCGATCCCCGCGGGCGTCGATCCGACCCCCGAGCCGGAGCTGTCGCAGGAGGATCTCGACCTGGCCATCGATTTCGTGCGCTTCCTGGCGCCGCCGCCCCGCCGGGGGACCGGCCTGGACGTGCTTCGAGGCGGGCGCCTGTTCAGGGCGGCGGGCTGCGCCGACTGTCACGTGCCGGCTCTCGAGACGGGGAAGAGCGACGTGCGGGCGCTGCGGCACCGCGAGGTGGCGGCCTACACCGACCTCCTGCTGCACGACATGGGGCGGGACCTCGCCGACATCTGTCTCGGCCAGGCGACTCCGTCGGAGTTCCGCACCGAGCCACTGATGGGTCTGCGGCTCCGGACCCACTTCCTCCACGACGGGCGCGCCGAATCGATCGAGACGGCCATCCGGCTGCACGGCGGTGAAGCGACGTCCGCGCGCAACAGGTTCAACGCGCTGTCCGCCGAGGAACGGCAGGCCCTGCTCAAGTTCCTCGGCTCGATCTAGGAGCCTGTCCGAGTCAGGGCATGGGCCGCGCACATGGGGCTTGCGAGTCCCAGGCGAGGCGCGAGGAGGAATCGATGCTGGTCGCATCGTTGACGACGAGGAACGAAGCATGGGGCCGCAATCCCCATGTGCCCTGCGGGTTCGCGGCGGCGCGGGGCCGTCTGGGTCGTTGCCGCTCCTCCGCGATGACTCACATCGCGGTCGTCGCGGCGCCTCGCAGCCGACCCCGCGGCGCCGCGAACGCGACCCATGCCATGACTCGGACAGGCTCCTAGGAGGGCGACCCGCCGTCGTCGAGCACGTCGCGGACCTTGCGCGCGAGAGTCAGGAGATTGAACGGCTTCTGGAGGAAGGAAACGCCGCGCTCCAGGACGCCGTGCTGCACGATGGCGCTGTCGGTGTAGCCCGACATGTAGAGCACTTTGAGGTCCGGTCGCGCTTTCAGGATCTGCTGCGCCAGCGTCCGGCCATTCATCCGGGGCATGACGACATCGGTGATCAGGAGATGGATCCGACCGGGTTGGGCCGCGCAGATCCGGACCGCCTCTTCCGCGTCACCCGTCTCGAGCACCGTGTACCCGAACCCGCGCAGAGCCTCGCGCACCACCTGCCTGACCGTCTCCTCGTCCTCGACCACGAGGACCGTCTCCGAGCCGCGCGGCGGCGTGGTGGATTCGCGCATCCTGACGACCTCGGCCGACTCCTGGACCCGGGGGAAGTAGATCCGGAACACCGCGCCGCGGCCCTTCTCGCTCTCGACCGAGATGTAGCCGCCGTTCTGCTTGACGATCCCGTAGACCGTGGCCAGCCCGAGACCGGTCCCCTTGCCCATCTCCTTGGTGGTGAAGAACGGCTCGAAGATGTGGCTCTGGACTTCGACGTCCATGCCCGACCCGGTGTCGCGCACGGCCAGCATCACGTAGGCCCCGGGACGGGAGCCGGCGTGATGCCGCGCGAATGCCTCATCGAGGTCGGCATTCGCCGTCTCCAGGATGAGACTTCCCCCCTGCGGCATCGCGTCACGGGCATTGACCACAAGGTTCATGACGATCTGGTCGACCTGCCCCGGGTCGGCCTTGATCCGTCCGAGCGCGGCTCCCTGGACGGTGTTCAGCTCGATGTCCTCGCCGATCACGCGGCGGAGCATCCTGTCCATCTCCCCGAGGACGAGGTTGAGGTCGAGCACCCTCGGCTCGATCACCTGCTTGCGGCTGAAAGCGAGGAGCTGCCGCGTCAGCCCTGCGGCGCGATGGGCGGCCTTCTTGATCTGGTCGACCTTGGCGCCCACCGGCTCGCCGGCCGGGAAACTCTCCGAGAGCATCTCGCCGTAGCCGGTGATGACGTTCAGGAGGTTGTTGAAGTCGTGGGCGATCCCGCCGGCCAGCCGCCCCACCGCCTCCATCTTCTGCGCCTGCCGGAGCTGTCCCTCGAGCTGTTTGCGCTCGGTGATATCGTGCATCGCGACGACCGCGCCGAGCTTCCGGCCCTGCGGGTCCATGATCGGCTGGCCGCCGACGAGCAGGGTGCGCGGCGGGCCGTTGCGCGGAAGGATCACGATTTCGGCGTTCCTCACGTGCTCGCCCTGCAGCGCCCGGAACAGCGGGATCGCCTCCTTCTTCAGGGGCGTCCTGCCGTCCACCTCGTACAGGCTGTAATGCTCGGACCAGTGCTCCGGGGGGATGGCGGTCTCCGGGAGTCCGTGCAGCTCCCGCGTGGCGCGGTTGAACAGCGTGAGGATGCCGTTCGAGTCGCAGGCCACGATCCCCACCTCGAGACTCTCGAGCATCGTGCGGAGAAACTGCCTCTCGTTCGCCAGCGTCTCCTCGAACTGGCCCCGCTTCCTGCGCTCCTCGGCCTCGTTCAGGGCGCGCCGCACCGCGGGACCGAGTCGGGTAAGCCGGTGCTTCAGGACGTAGTCCGTGGCACCGCTGCGCAGGCTCTCGATGGCCGCTTCCTCGCCGAGGGTCCCCGAGACGATGATGAACGGAAGGTCCCTCGATCTCCGCCGGGCGATCTCGAGCGCGCTCAGGCCGTCGAACCCCGGAAGGGAGAAGTCGGACAGGACCAGGTCGGGGTTCCCCTGCTCCAGGACGCTGACGAACTCCTCCCGGGTCGAGGTGACCTTCCGGTCGCAGTCGAGACCGTCCGCCTCGAGCGTCGCGCCGACCAGCTCCACGTCGTTCGGGTCGTCCTCGAGGTGCAGGATCCGCAGCGGTCTGTTCCAGCCCATCCGCGCTCCCTAGGCGATTTTCCTGAAGTTCTGAGGCGGCGGCTGGTTGACCACCGCCCAGAACAGACCGAGGCTCCTCACGGCGCCGATGAACTCGCGGAAATCGACCGGCTTCACGACGTAGGCGTTCACGCCGAGCCGGTAGCTTTCGAGGAGGTCGCTCTCCTCCCGGGACGACGTGAGCATCACCACCGGCACCGGGCGAAGGCCCTCGTCCGCCTTCATCTGTTTGAGCACCTCCAGACCATCCAGCTTCGGCATCTTGATGTCGAGCAGGACTACCGCGGGATTGCCGCGCGGACGATCCGCGAAGCGGCCGCGGACGTGCAGGTAATCGAGGGCTTCGACGCCGTCGTTCACCACCACGACCTCGTTCGCCAGATTGTTCTCGCCGAGAGCCGTGAGAGTCAGCTCGACGTCGTTGGGGTCGTCCTCGGCGAGCAGGATCCTCCGCATGTCGGTCATCATCGGGTGGTCTCCTTGTGCTTCGGAAGGGAGAAGTAGAAGGAGGCACCGCGGTCCACCTGTCCCTCCGCCCAGGTCCGGCCCCCGTGCCGGCTGATGATCCGCCGGACGTTGGCCAGACCGATCCCGGTGCCCTCGAATTCGTCCGCCCTGTGAAGCCGCTGGAACACTCCGAACAGCTTGTGGGCGTACTGCATGTCGAACCCGACGCCGTTGTCGCGCACGAAGATGACGACTTCGGGGCCCCCGTTCGTGGCTCCGATCTCGATGCGCGCCCGATCGCGGGTCCGCGTGTACTTGATCGCGTTCCCGATCAGGTTCGCGAAGACCAGCCGCAGCATCGCCGCGTCCGCCTCGACCACCGGCAGGTCGGCGATCGTCCACTCGATCGACCGCCCCTTCACCTCGCTGTCCATCTCGCGCAGGACTCCGGCGACCATGGAGGACAGCGAGACCTTCGCCCGACCCATCTCGCTCCTGCCCATCCGCGAGAACACCAGGAGATCGTCGATCAGCTCTCCCATGCGCCCGGCGGACGCGGCGATGGTGTCGAGGAACCTCCGCCCCTTGTCATCCAGCCCGGACGCGGCGTGCTCCCGCAGCATGTCCACGAAGCCGCTGATGTGCCGCAGCGGGGCCCGCAGGTCGTGCGAGACGGAGTAGCTGAAGGCCTCGAGCTCCTTGTTCGCGGCCTCGAGCTGCGCCCCGTGCACCTTCAGAGACTCGTTCAGCTTCTCGATCTGCTCCTGCGCGACCTTGCGCTCGGTGATGTCCTCGGAGATCCCGAGCAGGTATCGGGGCCGGCCCGTCTCGTCGGGAATCGGCACCTTCTTCGTGTGCAGGAAGCGCTGCGTTCCGTCCTTTCGGGTGATCGGCTCGTCCGGGATGTCCAGGAGGACGCCCCCCTTCAGGACGTCGCGGTCCCTGGCCGTGAAGAAATCGGCCTGCTCTTTCGGGAAGAAGTCGTAGTCGTTCCTGCCGATGAGCGCGTCCCTCGAAAAGCCGAGCAGCTGCTCCCCCGCCTGGTTCAGGCGCACGAACCGGAGCTCACCGGCGTCCTTGACGAAGACCATGTTGGGGATGTTCTCGACGACCGAGTCGAGGAATGCCTGGGTGTGCTTCACCTCGTCCTCGGCCTGCTTGCGCTCGGTGATGTCGGTGGAGATGCCTCCAATGGCGTACACGGCGCCTTGCGCATCGCGCAGCGGGAACCGGGTGAGGAGAAAGGTCCTCACGCCCTCCTTGACCGGCACCGTCTCTTCCAGGGTCAGCGGAGCGCCGGATTCCAGGACCCGCCGCTCGTTCGCGCGCAGCTGGTCGGCCGCATCCCTCGGGAAGAAGTCGTAGGAGGTCCTTCCCAGGATCTCCGCGGCGCTCCGGCCGAGTATCGTCTCGACCCGACGGTTGACAAGCAGGAAGCGCCCCTCCTTATCCTTCAGGTAGATTGCCGCCGGGCTGTTGTCGAGGATCGTCTGCAACCGGGATTCGCTCGTGGCCCGCGCCTCTTCCGCGGTCGTCCGCCTCCGGATCTCCCGCTGCAGAACCGAATAGATGCCGGTCAGCAGCGCGAAGCTCGTGACAGCACCGGCCAGTAGCGAGAGGTTCATCCACCATGTGTTCGCCTTCACCTCATCGTCCCGCTGGAGCATGAGCCGGCGCTCTTCGGCCGTCATCTCCGCGACGTTCGCGCGAACGTCGTCCATGAGCGTCTTGCCCTGCCCGGTGTCCACCAGGGCCGCGGCGGCCCGGAGCCCCTCCCGGCGCCTGAGGAGGATGGTCTGTTCCATGAATGCGTTCTTCGAGCGGACGATCGGTTCCAGGAGGTCGAGCCGTCGTTGCTGAAGGGGATTGTCGGCCGTCAGGGAGCGCAGCCGCTGCAGGTGCGCCTCGAGGTCCTCGAACGCGCGCCCGTACGGCTTCAGGAACCGCTCGTCCCCGGTGAGGACGAACCTGTGCGCGCCGGCCTCCATCTCCGTGATCGGGCCCAGCGTCGTCTGGATCTGACCGATGACCTCGTCGGTGTGGTGGCGCCACTCGGCGGCCTCGAGAAGTCTCTGGGTGGTCCGGTAGCCGGCCCAGGAGACGCCGGCGAAGATCAGGAGGGCCAGGCCGAATGCCGCCGCCGCGAGCCTGAGCTGGCCTTTGAGCAAGACGCTCCTCCGTGGCTCAGGGGTTTGGTGGGAATCCGGACGGAGCGGTGTTCTCACCGTCAAGCCGGCATCGAGGTTCCTCCCGCCGCGGGCGGGGGGCCGACAGTGGTGTCCCCGGGCAAAACCCTTTCAAAATCAACGCCCTCGGGGCTTAATCTAGGTGCTTTTCAGCGGGAGGCAAGGAGGGAGCGGTGCGTGGGGGGAGAAAAGAGCGGGCGGCCGGACACACCTGGCCCGGCTGCCCGCGGCGGGACATCAACCCTGGCGCTGGAAGGTGAAGACTTCGACCTGTTTCTGATCCTTGACCTTGAACGTCCACTCCTGGGTGAAATGGTCGGGATCGGCGAAGCTGACCACCAGACGTTCCATGTGACCCTCGGAGGGGGAGGAAAGGTTCGTCGCGTCCACGAAATTGAACGTCAGGGTCTTCGGTTCGGCGGTGGCCGCTTCGGCACGCATGCGGGGCTGGTTGTGTGCCGAGCAGTAGTGCGTCATCATCACGCGGCTGCCGTCCGGGTGATACATCGTGATCATCGCCGACTCGTCCCCCGGCTCGAGAGTCTCCATCACGGCCGAGCCGTCGGCCACCAGGGTGTAGGTGACCTTCACCGCCTTGCCGTCCTTCTTCGTCCCCTGCCAGGAGCCCACCAGCGCCTTCATCCGGTCGAAGCCGAAATTGGGCTTCTTCTGCACGGTGCCCGCGTCCGCCCGGACCAGGGCCGAGGCGCAGAGAAGCGCGACGAGTGCTGCGACACAGGTCTTCGATCTGTCCATGGATCCTCCTTGCGATGCGTGCGTCCCGATTCTACAGATCCTCGACCCGGAGGAGGACGTCTGCGTTCGCCCACGCGGCCTCGAACTCCCGGCGGGCCGCCTGCGCCTCGCGCGTCTTCTTTCCCGCCAGGAGGCTCTGCCACAATCCGAACAGCGAGCGGCCGTTCTTCGGATTCCTGTCGAGGTCGTCCCGGAAGACCGTCCCGGCCTCGCGCGCGCGTCCGGCGCGCAGCAGTTCCCCGCCGAGCGACTCCCGCACGGGATAGTACCAGATCGGCGGCTCGTCGTAGGCGAGCCGGTCCTGCGCGGCCGCGGCCTTCGTCCACGCCTCGAGCGCGAGCGTCCGGTCGCCGCGGGCCGACGCCATCCGCGCCTCGAGGACGGCGGAGGCGACGGCGAGGACGTCCTTGCAGAGATTCAGGTTGAACGCCGCCTCGGCGGGGATCCGGTCGCGTTCGGCGGCGAACGCCTTCTGCTCTTGGAGGGCCGATGACTGGTCGCGCCGCGCCGCGTACGACACACCGCGCGCGTAATGCCAGAGCGCGTGGGTGGTCTGAAGGGACGCGTCGGGCTCGGGGTAGCGCAGGACGTCGTCCCAGCGCTGGAAGCGCAGCGCGACGTACAACGCGGTCGGCATGAAATACTCCGCCATCGGCATGTCCCTGACCGCCGGTGCCGCGTCCTCGACGAGCCTCAGCGCCGCCTCCCGCGCCGCCTTCGAGTTTCCCGCCATCGCGGCGGCGAGCGCCAGGAAGTGCAGGTTGTGGTCGTAGTACATGACAGGGTAGAGGCCCCTGATGTCGTGGGTCCGGATGTACCTCTCGTCGACGCCGGCGGCCAGCCGGTTGGCCTTGACCGCCCCCGCGTAATCCCCGGTCCGCATGTAAACATGCGCGGGCATGTGCACAAGATGCCCGGCCCCCGGCATCAGCGACTCGAGACGCCTGGCGCTCGCGAGCGCCCTCTCCGGATGGGGCGACGCCTCGACCGCGTGGATGTAATAGTGGTTGGCGCCGGGGTGGTTCGGGCTGCGCCTGAGGACCGACTCGAGGACCGAGACGATCTCCTCCGTCCCTTCCTCGGGCTTGCCGTCGAGGGTCCACAAGTGCCAGGGTCGCAGATCCATCAGACTCTCGGCGAACAGCGTCGCCGCGTCCAGGTCGTCGGCGTAGCGCCGCGAGACCTCCCGCATCGCTCCGGCGTAGGACCGGTCGAGCGCGCCCCGGTCGGCGCCCGGATCGATCGAGTAGCGCAGTGACAGCGCCTTGATGTACGCCGCCTCGGGCTCCGTGACCTGGGACGCAAGCGACAGGGCCTTCTGGATCGCCCCGTAAGCCGACCGGTTGCGTGAGGCGTCGATCGGCAGGTTGATGTTCGGTCCCAGGGACAGGGCCACGCCCCAGAACGCCATTGCGCAGGCGGGATCGAGCCGCGCCGCCTCGCGGAACGAGCGCTCCGCCTCCTCGTGGTTGAACCCGTACACCAGGCGCAGGCCCTGGTCGAAATACTTCTGCGCTCCATCCGACTTCGTGGTCACTGCGTGATGGTGCGAGCCGAGATCGTCGAACAGGGGTGCGAGGGGGGCGGCGGAAGGGGCCGGTCCCGGCCCGGCGCCCGGGTGCCCGTCGCGCGGGTCGCCGCCGGCGCCGGTGCCGAGCGCGGCCAGAAGCAGGATCGATGCCTCGAGAAGGGATCGGTGCGCCACCTCGGTCCTCCAGCCGTACAGGGTACGGACCTTGAGCGCGAGGATCAAGAGCGCCAATGGCCGCGCGTTTCACGATCCGAAGCCTGGTCTGTGCGAACCCGAGCACAAGCGCAGATCCCGGTTCCCAAGGGGAGAGAACTGCGCCATATGGTGTTGCCGGGCTCGTGGCCGGCAAGGAGATGGAGATGGGGACGACATCGCGTCTGATCGAAGTCCTTCCAGGACAGATGCGCGATATCGCCACACGCATCAAGAGGCTGCGCGAAGGGATGGGTCTGACGCAGGAGGATCTCGCCGAGCGCTGCAACCGGGCGGCCGGCAGTGTGCTGGGCGGGGAGGACCTGCGGCGCGTCTCACGCATGAGCCGTTCGCGCGTCGCGCACCTCGAGCAGGCGGGGCTGCCGCGGCCGGGCAAGGGGGCGGCGATCACGGTGCAGCCGCACGAGGTGAAGCTCCTGGGCCACGTCCTCGGCGTCTCGCACGAGCAGCTCGTGGGAGACGACTCCGAAGGGATCATCGCCTGGGATCCGCTCACCAACCCGCGACGCGCGCACCATTTCCTGGGGCTCCTCGACGAGTACGATCGCCGGGCCCGCGAGCTGCTCGGCTGGGCGGAATTCCTTCCCTGCTCCCTCACGACGCGGGAGTTCATGCACGCCCATCATCGGGCGATCTTCGCCGTCGACGCCCTGCACCTGCCCGAGGAGCTGCGCGAGGAGTACAGCCGCGCCGCGGTGACGATGTACGACACCATCGGCGAGAGGCGGCGCGAGAGCCTCGTGGCGGCCGCCGCGTCACGCCCCTGGGTCATGGTCCACCTGATCCTGAGGTCCGACCTCGAGAGCATCGCCCTGGGGACCGGGCCCTACGCCGCCATCGGCCGCGACGTGCGGCGCGACTGTCTCCTGAACCTCAGAAGGCTCGTGGCCGACCGCTCCCTGCGGATCGATCTGATCGTCGCCGACGACGCGGCCGGAATACGCCACCTGTTCCGGGGGTTCGACTCGCTGGTGGTGTTCGACGAGGCGTTCGCCTTCTGGCGCTATGACTCGGGCGACATCGCCTACACGCGCCACCCGAGCATCGTCCGCCTGCGGCGGGCGCTCCTGGATACACTGCGGGCGCACGCGATCGAGAGCGGGGCCGAGGGGACCCCGCGTTTTCTGGACGATCTTCTGGGCTCCCTGTAGAGGTTCGACACACGACCGTCCGGGGGGGAGGCCGGCCCCGCCCGGGAGGACGGACACCAGCCGGCGCAAGGAGGCCCGTCGCATGAGAAAGTCACTGAGGATGGCTGCACGCTTCGCGGCGATCGCCCTCGTCGTCACCGCGATCGCCGTCACGTTCGCCCCGCCGTCGAGCACGTCCACGCCGTATCTCTCGGCGCTGTCCGACCTGGCGGGGACCTCCGCCTACGCGGCGAAGAAGAGCTGCCGGGGGATGTGCGAGTTTGTCGCTCCCGCCTTCACCTGTCTGAGCGACGCGGTCGGGAGCCGGTGCGTCCGGACCACCGGCGGCTGCACGACCCAGGCCTGCTGATCGGGTTCGGGGGGAACAGGCCGGCGGCGCCGCCGCCGGCCTCACCCCGAATACGGCGCCGGGTTCAGTGCACCGAGAAGCCGACACCCAGACCGTAGTCTTCGGTGGTGTCGGAAAGGCCGATGGACACGGCGGCACGGAGGTTCACCCGGCGGGCCAGCCCCTGGTCGTAGACGAGCGCGATCTTCGAGAGAGCGGGGTGATTGGGCAGAACCGAGTCGCGCCGCTCGTAGGACAGGCTGGCCGAGGCGCCGCGCGCGACGCGCCTCTGCAACCCGACCGACAGCCACAGAGTGTTGCGGAGATCGATGTTGCGCGGATCCCCCAGGACGGAGTACTGGGCATCGCCGAGCAGGTGCCACCGTGACCCCAGCGGCTGGATGAGGCCCAGGCCCGCTCCCGCGTCGGGCCGGCCGGTCCCGAGACCCTTTTCTTCGTCGGCCGTCGGAAGTTTTACCGCAAGGAGGATGGAGAGCCACGGGCGGGCGCCGCCGCCCGCGAGGAGGTAATGCTCCTCCTCGGCCACCACGTCGCCGGGGCCCGACTCGGTGCCGCCCCGTACGCCGTTCCGCTTGATCACCTGGTTGCCGACGAGGGTCACCGGGTCGTCGCTCGTGACGTACAGGTACGGCACGGACACGCGGAACTCCTGGCGATCCGAGATGACCGTGAAGGTCACCGGCAGCGCGAGGATGCGGGTCCCGGCCGACAATCCAAAGTCGCCGCTCCGGTACGTGGCCAGAACGCGATACTCGCTGCGCATCTCGGCGCGCACAGGGGGCGCGGTGGCCAGGACCAGCGACACGGCGACCGCCGCCCCCGCGCGGGAACGCCGGGTGCGGGCGCGCGCGGGGAGCACCGGGCGCTCAGCGCCCGCCGAGAAGTCCATCCTTGAGGCCGGGATTGGGAGGGTGCGATCCGAGCCAGATGCCGAACAGAGCCTGCGAGAAGTCGGTTCCCGCGATGACGCCTTTGGTGGCGCCCTGCACCTCGACGGTGACCCCCGAACCCGGCAGGTAGGTGAACGACATCAGGGCACCGTTCGGCACGTCGCTCATGTACGAGTCCAGAGTCGCGACACGATCCTTGAGGGCCGCGAGTGACGCGCCGGCGCTCTCCTGGAAGCTCTCGTCCCAGGCCTTCACCAGGTCCTTGCGCCCCACGGCGCGCACGAACTTCATGACCAGCCGCTTCGCCTGCTCCGAGCGGATGATCGCATCAGGGTCGGACGACTTCGTTTCCAGGTAGAGGCCGGCCACGTAAACGTCCACCTTCAGGAACGTCGCCTCGCGCAGCCCCATGCCGTTGAGGACGAGCGTGCGCGAATCGACCTGGATCCGGTCGGGCAAGGCGACGCCGGCCAGCTCGCCGGCGGACGCGCTCGCCGCGAGCGACAGCGTCAGGATGGACTGGACGACGACGGCTCTCATGATCGACCTCCGCGACGGGGCACGCGCGTTCGCGCCGCGCCGGGGATGCTACCACGAGGGCGTTGACAAGCGGACCGACGTCGGGGAAGATGCGACCAATCCGCGCGAGCGGGATTCAGGAGTCGAGTGCGCGACGCGCGTGCCGCAGGGGGGGACCGATGCGCAGCAGAGCGGCAGTCATCCTGGCAGTCCTCGCACTGGGTCAGGCCGCGGCGGACGCCGTCTTCGCCTCCGGGTATTCCATCTACGAGCAGGGGGCCAGGGCGATGGCGAACGCAGGCGCGTTCACGGCCCGTGCCGACGATCCGAGCGCGATGTTCTTCAACCCCGCGGGAATCGTGCAGCTCAAGGGAAAAATGTTCAGCTTCGGGACCAACGCGGTCCTGCTGACCGGCTCGTCGTTCGACTCGCAGCTGTCGAACAAGGTATTCGCTCAAGAGGACAACGTCGCCTGGCCGTCCAATCTCTATTACACGCAGACCGCCGGAAAGCGGTACGCCTTCGGTGTGTCGATCACCTCGCCGTTCGGGCTCAAGACCGAGTGGTCGAACACTTTCGACGGCCGCTACATCTCGCGAGAGTCGAACCTGGTGGTGCTCAATTTCAACGGAAATTTCGCCTGGTCGTTCGCCAGGACCTGGTCCGCCGCGGTGGGAGTCGATTGGGCGCGGGCGGATATCCGGGAGCTCTCCCGGAACATCGACCTGACTCCGCTGGGATGCGCAGGATGCGACGGCTTCACAAAAATCACGGGTGACGGCGACGACATCGGCTGGAACATCGCCGTGCGCTGGGCCGCTGAGGATGGCTTGCGCTGGGGCGCCTCCTATCGATCGAAGATGAAGCCGAAGATCAACGGCGACATCACGTTTGAAAACGTTCCGGCGCCTCTGGCTGCCCTGTTCCCGGACGGCGGAGCAAGCGCTGAGCTGCCGCTTCCCGCCACGTTCGCCACGGGCGTGGCCAGCGTTCACGGACGATGGGAAAGCGAGTTTGACGTCGTGTGGACCGACTGGTCCGAATTCGACCATCTGAGGATCGACATCGAGAAGAACACCTCTCTTCCTGGACCGATCCCCGTCGTGGCAGACATCGATCAGACCGAGAACTGGAAGGATACCTACTCGTTCCGTCTTGGAAGCGCCTACCACGCGAGCGACACGCACCAGTACCGCTGGGGGCTTTACTACGATTTCAATCCCATCTCCAAGGAGCACGTGAGGCCGCGTCTCCCGGACGCCGACCGAGTCTCGGCCCAGGTGGGATACGGTTTCACCGGCAAGAACGGATTCACGGTCGACGTCGCCTACCAGGCCCTGTATTTCCTGGATCGCGTGGCGGCCGGCGATCCGAACAGCTCCACCGATCCGGTCATGCCGGGGGAGTACAGGAATTTCACCAACCTCCTCGGAGTGAACCTGGGCTGGAAGTTCGGAAAGTAGCCGGGGCCGGGGGACGGGCGTGGAGATCGGGACGCTCTGCGACATCCTGACGCACCTCGAGGCGCATTTCCGCAAGCCGTCTCTGCTGCGCTACAAGGCGGCCGGGACCTGGCGGGACATCTCGACCGAGGAGTTCGCGGCGACCGTGCGTGCGCTTTCGCTCGGGCTCCAGTCGAAAGGGATTGCGAAGGGGGACCGCGTCGCGATCCTCTCGGAGAACCGTCCCGAGTGGACGGCGTTCGACCACGCCGTCCTGAACCTGGGCGGGGTCACCGTCCCGATCTACTCCACGCTCCTGGCGGATCAGATTCGCTTCATCCTGGACAACAGCCAGTCGAAAGCGCTCGTGCTCTCGACCCAGGCGCAACTGGAGAAGGTGGGTCCGATCCTGTCCTCCCTGCCGGCAATCCAGACGGTCGTCATCCTGGATCCGCCGGCGCAGGGGGCGCCCGCCCGGGCCGTCCCCTGGACGGACCTGCTGCGCGCGGGCGAAGCGGCGCAGCGCGCCGACCCGCGCCGCTTCGAGACGACCCGCTCCGGGATCACCCGCGAGGACCTGGCCAGCATCCTGTACACCTCGGGGACGACGGGCGACCCGAAGGGGGTGATGCTGACGCACGGCAACTTCGCCTCCAACGTCGACGCCACCCTCCGGATCATTCCGTTCTCGGAGACCGACGTGACCCTTTCGTTCCTGCCGCTGACGCACGTCTTCGAAAGGATGGTCGAATTCGCCTACCTGTCGGCCGGGGCCACGATCGCCTACGCCGAGTCGATCGACGCGGTGCCGCAGAATCTCCTGGAGATCCGGCCGACGGTGATGGCCAGCGTGCCGCGGCTCTTCGAGAAGGTGCATGCGCGCATCCTGGACTCGGTCCAGACGTCCTCCTTCGTGAAGAGGCTCATCTTCGCCCTGGCGCTCAAGGTCGGCAGGGCTAACGCGCGCGCCATGCTGGCCGGCCGGAAAGCGCCGCTCGCCGTCCGCCTGCTCCACCCGCTGACGGACCACCTGGTGTTCGTCAAGGTCCGGGAGAGGCTCGGCGGACGCCTGCGCTTCCTGATCTCGGGGGGCGCGCCGCTCTCACCGGAGATCGCCGAGTTCTTCTATGCGGCCGGGATTCGGATCCTCGAGGGCTACGGTCTGACCGAGACCTCGCCCGTGATCGCGGTCAACACGCTCGACAGGACCCGCATCGGCACCGTCGGTCCGATCGTTCCCGAGGTCGAGGTGCGGATCGCGGAGGACGGCGAGATCCTGGTGCGCGGACCGAACGTCATGAAGGGGTACTTCCGCGACGAAGCGGCCACGCGCGCGGCCATCCAGGACGGCTGGTTCGCGACGGGGGACATCGGTCTCATCGACTCCGACGGCTTCCTGAAGATCACCGACCGCAAGAAGGAGGTCCTGAAGACCTCCGGCGGCAAGATGGTGGCCCCCCAGCCGATCGAGAATCTTCTGAAGACCGACCGGTTCATCTCGCAGGCCGTCCTCATCGGCGACCGGCGCAAGTTCATCTCCGCCCTCGTCGTCCCCGATCACGCCTGCCTCGAGTCGTACGCCAAGCTGAAGGGGATCCCCTACACGAGGGTCGAGGACCTTCTCGAGAACCCGCGCATCGTCGATCTGATGCGACGGCGCATCGAGGCGAAGATGGCCGGTCTGCCGTCGTACGAGACGATCAAGAAGTTCCGCCTGCTCCCACGCGAGATGACGCCGGAGTCGGGGGAGCTGACGCCCACCCTCAAGATCAAGCGCCGGATCGTCGAGAAGAAGTACGCCTCGGAGATCGAGTCGATGTACCGGGAGTGAGTCCCGGCCCCTCCTCCATCTCCTCGATCGTCTTCGGCCAGTCGTCCTTCAGGAGGCGCGACAGGGCCCGGTCGGCCAGGACCCGCCCCTCCGTCTGGCAGCGCGGGCAGTAGTTGCACTCGTTGTCGGCGTACACGATGCGCTGCACGGCGGTGCCGCAGACGGGGCAGGGTTTTCCGAACCGGCCGTGAACCGCCATGCCGTCCCGGAAGGCGGTGACCTTCTCCGGGAAGCCGCCGCCTCTCGCGTTCCGCAGACGCCCGATCCACTCGCGCAGAAGAGTCGTGGTCGCCTCGAACAGACGCTCGGTCTCGCCGTCGGCGAGGCTCCGGGTGAGCCGCAGCGGCGACAGCCGGGCACGGTGCAGGATCTCGTCCGAATACGCGTTGCCGATGCCGCTGAACAGGCGCGGGTCGGTGAGGGCGCGCTTGAGCGTGTGACTCTCCCGCCGCAGGGCCGCACTGAAGGCGGGCAGGTCCGCCTCGAGCACCTCGACCCCGCCCCGCTTGAAGGCCCCGAGCGCTGGCGCTCCGGCGACCAGGTGGAGGGAGGCGCGCTTCTTCGAGCCGGCCTCGGTCAGGAGGAGCGTGCCGGCAGGGAAGTCGAACGCCGCGAGGCCGAGCCGTCCGGGAATTTTCGCCCCGACCGGCCTCCAGTGCAGCCGCCCGGCGATCATCAGGTGAACGACCAGGAAAAGCTCCCCCTCGAGGTCGAGGACGATCCGTTTGCCGATACGGCGGAGCCCGCGGACCGCGCGCCCGCCGGCCGAGCCGATCGGGGGATCCACGCTGCGCAGGACGAACGGGCTGCGCAGCCTAACTGCGAGGAGGGGCTGTCCCAGGACGCGCTCCTCGAGCGCCTCGATGTAGACGACGACGTCCGGGAGCTCGGGCATGGCGGAAAGACTACAGGAATTCAGGACCCGGCCACAGCGTACAACGTGGCGCCGAGAGTGTTGCGACCGAAGGCGTGACGGTGGTCGGAGGTCGTGTCTTCTGGCGGAGGACGAACAGGCCCCACGGCTGGTTCTCGGCATAGGACCGGCTTGCCGGCGATGCGACCGTGGGCCTCGGAGGGCGTGCCTCGCTGCAGGGCGGTGTGCAGGGCGTCGGCCGCGGCGAACGGGTAGGCGACGAGCTCGGGCGGTTCGTAGATGATGGTGCCCTTGTCATCGAAGATGCGCAGCCCGAGGACGCGCTCGTATCCCGTGACCTTGTCGACCAGCACGCGCACGTCCTCGATCTGCCTGTCGCGCAGGGCGTCCTCCATGGCGATCTGGACGGTCCTCGCCAGGGCGCGTCCCTCGCGCGCGAGCTCGTCCTGCAGGAGGGCGCGGCTGGTCCGCTGATCGATGTACCCGAACAGGGCCATCACGAGGACGAGGGGTCCGGCCAGGAAGAGGGTGAGCCTCGTGCCAAGGGTCATGCACGAGTCTATCGCCGTCCCGCGCGTCCGACCACCGCCCGGGGCCTGAGGCCGGCCGGTGCGTCACGGGGCTCTCAGGGAATGCCGGCGCAGGCGCTCCTTGGCCTCGGCGCGGACGATCTCGAGCTTCTTCTGCTGCTCGGGGTCGAGGGAGGGGAGAAGCTCCTTGCAGGCGTCGTCGAGGATCGCCTCGACCTTGGGCGCGACCTCGTCGTGCACTTCGTCGAGACGCAGACGGGTCTTGTGGACCACCTCCTGGAGGGTCTTGCGCTGGGCCTCGTCGAGGTCGAGACGGCGCGTCAGACGACGCACGACGAACTGCTCCATGCGCTCGTGGGAGAACCCGCCCCCGTGGAACCGGTGCAGCGTGAGGGCCGCCGTTCCGAGCGCCCCGCAGGCCAGGCCCAGCACGAACATCCCGCCGAGGAGAAGCGCCGCGCGTCCGCGGGTCATGGCTCGTCCGTCGCGGGAGCGATCTGCGGATCCGCGAACATGGCGCCCGGGTCGACCGTCAGGATCGAGGTGAAGACCGGGTCCGTCTCGAGCAGGGACGCCAGGTCGCCCCCGCCCTCCGGCGCCGCCACCTGGACGTACAGCCCCGCGCACACGAGGACCAAGGCCGCGGCGGCGGCCAGCGCCGGCCGGACCAGGCGCTCGAAACCGCCGTTCCAGGTGGAGGACCTTGCGACGGCGGGCTCGGCCAGAAGACGCGCCCTGAGCCGCTGCTCGAAGCCGGGACGCACCAGCGCCCCCCCGTCCCGCTCGCTTCCCAGCCGCAGAAGGAGGTGGGCGCGCGCCTCGGTCGCGCAGGCCGGGCACGACTCGATGTGCCGGCGCGCCTCGTCGGCGACATCTCCACGCGCCGCGCGTCGCAGCAGTTTCCTGGTCCGGCGACAGCTCATGTTCCCCCTCCGCCTCTCCGACCGACGGCGAGCCGGCGCAGGGCCCGCCGCGCGCGCATGGCGCGAACCTTCACGGCGGCGCGCGTCGAGCCTGTCGCGGCGGCCACCTCCCGCGCCGAGAGACCCTCGAGGTCCAGGAGGACCAGCACGGTGCGATCCTTCGGCGGCAGCGTCGCCAGAAGCTCGGCGGCCGCCTCCTTCGCCGCCTCGGCCTGCTGCTCCTGCAGCGCCGCCCCTGAGAGCGCCCGGTCCAGCCAGGCGCCCGCGTCGGGGGTGAGCGACGACAGGACCTCTTCGGGACGCCGGCGCATCGAGCGCAGGCGATCCCGACAGGCGTTCGTCGCGATGCGCAGGAGCCAGTGCTCGAACGGAGCGTCCATCCGGTAGGTCGCTGCCGTGCGGTAGACCTTCATGAAGACCTCCTGGGTCACGTCTTCGGCGTCCTCGGGGCGGCGGAAGAAACGCAGGGCCAGCCGGAACACGCGATTCTTCCAGCGCAGGACCAGGTCGTCGAAGGCCGCCGGGTCCCCCCCGGCGGCGCGCCCCATGAGGGACGCGTCGCTCTCATCGTCGTGGGCCGGTCCGCCCACCGTCTCCGGATCCGCTTCATGTCCGATGCTCAAGCGTCGCCATCATAAGGCCGGTTGATCTCAGAGCGCGTCGACGAAATCGGCCGCGTGCTCCTTCCAGATCGTGCGGGCCAGCCCGACCCGCCTCTCGAGGCGCTCCTCGAACTGGCGCCTCATCGATTCCAGGCGGTTCTGCTGCTCGTCGGTGATGATGCCACGGAGGCGGGACTCGATCCGCCTCGGCCGCCGCTCAACCCTCAAGACGCGGCCTGCCGGCGGGCGGTTACAGCGAATCGAGGGACGGAGGCCGGCGCGGGCATCCGGCCGGGGTCAGCCGGATCACGGTTTTGGAACCTCCCCCGCGCCCAGGGAGTATGATTCACAGCCCACTGGGGGGAGGTGCGCATGAACCGACCGCGAACGTGCCTGCTGCTCGCCGTGTTGATCCTGATCGTACCGGCCCTGTGGGCGGGTCCGGCGTTCGCCGAAGGACCGGGGACGAGCGGGGCCGGGAGCGGAGGATTCGACGTCAAGACGGCGACCGCCGCCTACCTGGCCAAGATGCCGCCCGACAAGAAGGCGAAATCCGACGCCTATTTCGAGGGCGGATACTGGCTCCTCCTGTGGGATTTCCTTTACAGCAGCGCGGTTCTCCTGCTTCTCCTGAACCTGGGGTGGTCGGCCGCGATGCGCGACCGCGCGGAGCGCATTGCGGGCCGGCTGGGGCGGGGGCTCAACTGGTCGCGCACGTTGCTCTACTGGGTGCAGATGTTCGCCGCCATCACCATCGCCCAGTTCCCGATGGTGGTCTACGAGGGGTATTACCGGGAGCACAAGTACGGCCTGGCGACCCAGAGCTTCGCCCCGTGGCTCGGCGACCAGGCGAAGGCGTTTATGGTCAATCTGATCCTGTTCGGAATTCTCCTCGTCCCGCTCTACCTCGTGCTGCGTCTGTCCCGCCACTGGTGGATCTGGGGATCCCTCGTGTCGATCCTGTTCCTGGCCTTCGCCGTGGTGATATCGCCGGTCTACATCTTTCCGATCTTCAACACCTTCACGCGACTCGAGGACAAGGCGATCCGCGAGCCGATCCTGGGTCTGGCGCGTGCCAACGGCATTCCGGCCGATGACGTGTGGGTCGTCGACGCCTCGAAGCAGACGACCCGGGTCAGCGCCAACGTCAGCGGTCTTCTGGGCACGACCCGGATCACCATCAATGACAACATGCTCAAGCGCTGCAGCCTGCAGGAGATCGAGGCGGTGATGGGGCACGAGATGGGGCATTACGTCCTGCACCACAACTACAAGGGGGTCGCGTTCCTCGGTCTGATCACGTTCCTGGGCTTCGTCTTCCTGAATCTGTCCTTCGGCGGCGCCGTGCGGCGGTTCGGAACGAAATGGGGCGTGAGAGGCACCGGAGACCCGGCCGGTCTGCCGCTCCTGATGCTGCTGTTCTCCGTCTACTTCTTCTTTCTCACGCCGGTGACCAACTCGGCCACCCGCATCGAGGAGGCCGAGGCGGACCTGTTCGGTCTCAACGCCGCGCAGCAGCCGGACGGGGCCGCCGAGGTCGCGCTGAAGCTCGGCGACTACCGCAAGATGGATCCGGGGGGTCTGGAGGAGGACCTGTTCTTCGACCACCCGAGCGGCCGCAACCGGATCGAGATGGCGATGCGCTGGAAGGCGGAGCACGGGCCGGGAGGCATCCTGTGCAAGCAGGAGGGCTGCGCGCCGTAACGTTCGCGGGCCTGCTGGCCCTGCTCGCGGGATGCCGCGGGACGAGGGAGCCGGCGCCCGGGGAGAGCGGCAAAGCGCGCATGGCGCAGCGGCTCGCCGAGATCACGCACGGTCTCGATCCGGCGAAGAACATCTTCCTGAATACGAAGAGGGCGGCGGCGCTCAAGACCGGCATCGAGAAGACACCCAGCCAGAAGATGTCCCTCCTGCCGCTTCTGGCCGACGAGCTCCTGAAGGCCGGGCGGACGGAGGAGGCGATCGCGATCGGCCAGTCGCTGCTGCACCCCGATCCGCACGACGCGATCGAGGCGCCGCCGGCCGTCCAGACGCACCACTTCCTCGGTCTTTGCTCCATGCGGCTGGGCGAGCAGGAGAACTGCGTCGCCCACCACGGCGCCGATTCCTGCCTGGCGCCGATCCGGGGGACCGGCGTGCACACCCTCACGCGCGGCTCGCGATCTGCGATCGCCGAGTTCACCACCGTCCTGAAGGACCAGCCGGACGACCTGGGTGCGCGCTGGCTCTTGAACATCGCTTCCATGACGCTGGGGGAGTATCCGGACAAGGTGCCGCCGCGATGGCTCATCCCGCCGAAGACCTTCGCCTCCGAGTACGACGTCGGGCGCTTCTACGACAAGGCCCCCAAGGCCGGCCTCGCGATCAAGGGGCATGCGGGGGGCGCCATCATGGAGGACTTCGACCAAGACGGCTTCCTCGACGTGATGCTCTCGTCCATGGGGGTGGAGGACCAGCTCCACTTCTTTCACAACAACGGCGACGGGACCTTCACCGACCGCACTGAGGCGGCCGGTCTCATCGGCGAGACCGGCGGCCTGAACATCATCCACGCCGACTACGACAACGACGGACACCCCGACGTCTTCGTCCTGCGGGGCGGCTGGATGCAGAAAGGGGGGCGGTATCCCAACTCGCTCCTGCGCAACAACGGCGACGGAACGTTCGAGGACACGACCGAGAAGGCCGGCGTCCTCAGCTTCCATCCGACGCAGACAGGGGCCTGGGGCGACTATGACAACGACGGACGGGTCGATCTGTTCATCGGCAACGAATCGATGGCAGGGGACCCGCACCCGAGCGAGCTGTACCACAACAATGGGGACGGCACCTTCACCGATCGCTCCGTCGAGCTGGGGGACACCGATTTCGGCTACGTGAAGGGGGTCGCCTGGGGCGACTTCAACAACGACGGAAGGCAGGACCTGTATGTCTCCATACTTGGCGGCGACAATCTCCTGTTCCGGAACGAGGGCAGGAGGGCCCGGCCGGGGCCGCGCGGCGAGGAGTGGCAGTTCACCAACGTGGCGGCTGCCGCCGGCGTGACCGGTCCCAGGGACAGCTTCTCGGCCTGGTTCTGGGACTACGACAACGACGGCTGGGAGGACCTCTACGTCGCGGGCTACCGGGTGACCGACGTGCGCGACCTGGCCGCGGCGCACCTCGGCCTGGCGACGCGCACCGAGATGCCGCGCCTGTACCGCAACAACCACGATGGAACGTTCAGCGACGTGACGCACGCGGTGCGGCTCGATCGCGTCGTGCTGCCGATGGGATCGAACTTCGGCGATCTCGACAACGATGGCTGGCCCGACGTCTATTTCGGCGACGGCGAGCCGTCCCTGGGTGCCTTGATCCCGAACCGGCTGTTCCGCAACGCCGAGGGGAAATCCTTCCAGGACGTCACATTCTCGGCCGACGTCGGCAATCTCCAGAAGGGGCACGGCGTGGCGTTCGGCGACATCGACAACGACGGCGACCAGGACATCCTCGAGGAGATGGGTGGCTGGTTCGAGAGCGACATGGCCCCGACCGTCCTGTTCATGAATCCCGGACACGGGAACCATTTCGTCACCCTCAGGCTGGAAGGCCGGCGGTCGAACCGATCGGCGATAGGCAGCCGCCTCAAGGTGCGCGTCACGACAACGGCCGGTCCGCGCGACATCTATTCCACGGGCGGCACGGGCGGCAGCTTCGGGGGGAACAGCCTGCAGCAGGAGATGGGACTGGGCCGCGCCACCTCCATCGATTCGATCGAGGTTCGCTGGCCCGCGACCGGGGCGACCCAGGTGTTCCGCGACGCGGCCCTGGATCGCGTCTATCGGATCGTCGAGGGGGACCCGGCCCTCGCCCCGGTCACCCTGACCGCCGTCGATTTCTGAGGAACGTGCCATGGGCCAGCTGCGTGTCGCCGTCATTCCCGCGCCCGGGGCGCCGATCGAGGTGCGCGAAATCAGCGAGCCCGCTCTCGAGACCGGGGCCGCTCTTCTGCGCGTGGAGCTGAGCGAAGTCTGCGGCACCGACGTGTCGCTGCACGCCGGGAGACTCGAGGGGGTGCCGTACCCGCTCGTACCCGGGCACGTCTCGGTCGGGAGGCTGGAGAGGATCCGCGGCCCGCTCCTGGACGTCGACGGCCGGGCCCTGCGCGAGGGGGACCGGGTCACCTTTCTCGACGTGCACCGCACCTGCCATTCCTGCTGGTACTGCCTGGTGGCGAAGGCCACGACGCGCTGCCCGCGCCGCAAGGTGTACGGCATAACATACGGTCTGGAAGACGGTCCGTGCGGCGGCTGGGCGGAGGCGATCCACCTCAAGCCGGGCACGCTGTGCATCCCGCTTCACAGCACTGAGCCGGAGCGCTTCATGGCGGGCGGCTGCTCCCTGCCGACGGCGCTGCACGCTGTCGAGCGCGCCGGGATCCTCCCAGGCGACACCGTCCTCGTCCTCGGGAGCGGCCCCGTCGGCCTGTCCTCGATCGCCGTGGCCCTGATGCAGGGCGCGGGGACGGTGCTCTGCATCGGCGCGCCGGCCGACCGCCTCGAGGCCGCGCGGTCGGTCGGAGCGGCCGCGACGCTCGACCTGGAGCGGCACGACGAGAGCGCCCGCCTCGACTGGGTCCGGGAACGCACGGCGGGGCGCAGCGCGGACGTGACGATCGAGGCGGCGGGAGCGCCCGAGGCGGTCGTGCAGGCGATGCGCTTCACGCGCGACGCCGGCCGGGTGGTGATCGTGGGGCAGTACACGGACCACGGCGACGTCTCGTTCAACCCGCACGCGGATCTGAACCGGAAGCAGCTCGATGTCCTGGGCTGCTGGGGGTCGGACTTCTCGCACTTCTACCGGGCCGCGCGGATCGCCGCCGACCCCGCGCGCTCCGCGCCGTGGGGGCGCATCCCGCTGCGGCGCTACGCCCTCGGCGAGGCCGCCCGCGCCCTGGACGACGTGGCGAATCTCCGCACCATCAAGGCGCTCATCGATCCGCGGGTGTCCGGCTGAGGAATCTAGGACGCCCCGGGTCGCACGAGGGCCGCCGCCTCGCGCGCGGCGTCGAAGCCGGCGCGGGTGGCCAGCTCGAAGCTCGGCATGCCGTTGCGGTCCGAGTGGGCGAACGTGATGCGGCCGAGCGGGCGGGTCAGGTTGCGCCGCGCGTCGCCGGTCAGGAACCCGGGTGACGGGATCACCATGTGGTGCCCCCAGGCATAGACGTCCAGGCGCGTCAGGTCGGAGTGGATGCCGGGGAGCGCCGCCTCGAGGTCGTCGGCCAGAAGATCGGCCCAGTGCGACCAGGGCTCCGCGAGGAGATCGGCGCGCGACGCCTTGCCTCCGAGCGGAGCCCACAGACACAGGACGTTCGGGCGGCCCGGGTCCCCCTTGCGCCAGCGATCGGAGTTGTAGTCGGCGACCAGGAACCCCTGGGCCAGGCGCCCGCGCGACCCGTTGTACCAGGCGAGCGGCGCCCCCTTGAGCCTCGGGGTCCTCCTGACCGAGGCGGCGCCCATGAGGAGAGCGCCGTAGCGGTACGACAGGTACGTGTCGCGCCCCGCCGCAAGGAGCTCCGGCACCATCCGGCCGGTGATGTGCTTCGGGCAGGCGATGACCGCGACGCGCGCGCGGCGGGCGCAGAAGCGCTCCGTGCGCTGATCGACGAGGACGACGCGCACCTCGTCCCCGCGGTTCTCGACCTTCACCGCCATCCACCCGGTGCGAATCCGGTCTCGACCCACCTTGTCCGTCAGGCGCTCGGCCAGCCAGGCGTTGCCGCCCGGCAGGGTGATGTCCTCGCCCCCCTGCCCCAGGCTGTTGAACGCCAGGAAGGCGTACGCGGAGACCTCGGACGACGTGCCGCCGATGTCGCTGGTGCTCCAGTCCTCGACGTTGGCGAGGGCGCGCTCTCCCCAGCCCTTCCGCTTCGCGTACTCGAGCATCGTGATCGTGTCCAGGGCCAGGATGTCCGGATCGCGGCTGGCGTCCTCCACCGGCATCGCGAACGCAGGCTTGCCGTCCCTGCCGCGCTTCGTCGCCCAGGTGTTCATCTCGTTGTAGAAATCGATCTCGTCGTTCCGGTCCTTTTCCGGGAGGGGCATGCGCAGCACCGCCTTGGAGGCGTCGGCGCCCATCAACGGGTCGGCGTACCAGGTCCCGTCGATCAAGGTGTTGGCGTCCGGACCCGGACCGACGAGGCGGGGATCGATCCGCGGCGTGCCGTCGGCGGCGATCCCCTTGACGACGCCGAGATCCTGGAAGAGGCGCGTCAGGAACCTGTCCTTGGGGCGCACCACCGACCAGGTGGCGCAGGTGTAATCGGTGCCGTTGGCGTGGCCCTTGCGCGCGTTCCCGCCGATGTAATCTTCTTTCTCGTAGAGGAGCACGTCCCCGAGGCCGCCGCGCTCCAGCTCCCAGGCGGCCATCAGGCCGGACACGCCGCCGCCGATGACGATCGCGTCGTGCAGAGGCCCCTCGGGGACGAGGGTCGAGGGGATCTCCAGGGTCCCGTCGCGCAGCCGGTGGGCGATCGAGTACGACTCTTCGATCAGCTCGCCGTCGAAGGCGCGCGCGCCGGTGGTCACGGGGCCGCGCGCGGCCGCGCCCGGCGCGCCCGTCTGCGCCAGCAGGCCGGGGAGGGAGAACCGGGACACCAGACCGGCGGCCAGCGTGGCCTTGAGACCGCCGCCGAGAAACAGCCTCCGCGTGACGTGGCGCGCACCGGACATCTCTAGAACTTCACCTTCGGCGCTTCCTGGGCGGACGCCTCCGCCTCGAAGTACTCCCGCTCGCCGAACTTGAACAATCCGGCGAGAAAATTGGTGGGGAAGCGCTTGATCGAGGTGTTGAAGGCCCGGACCGCCTCGTTGTAGCGCATTCGCTCGACGGCGATCCGGTTCTCCGTCCCGGCCAATTCATCCTGAAGCCGGATGAAATTCTCGTTCGCCTTGAGCGTCGGGTAGTTCTCGGCGATCGCCAGGAGCCTGCCGAGGGCAGAGGTCAAGCCGGCGTTGGCCGCGGCGGCCTCGCGCGGCGAAGTCGCGCCGGCCAGGCGGCTTCTCGCCTCGGCGACGTTCTCGAAGACTTCCTTCTCGTGGGTGGCGTATCCCTTGACGGTCTCGACCAGGTTCGGGATCAGGTCGGCGCGGCGCTGCAGGACGTTCTGCACCTGCGCCCACGCCTGGTTGACCTGCTCGTTCTGCGCCACCAGCGTGTTGTAGGTCCCCATGAGGACCATCCCCCCGATCACCAGGATGAGGAGGAGCCCCCCCCCGACGATCAGGCAGCCGGTCAGACCCTTGTTCATCTCGTCTCGCCTCCTTGCGTGCTCAGGACGTGCTCAGACGGTCCACGCCGTCGGCCGCCTTCGTGAGCTGGTCATGATAGCGCGCAAACACCGTCTTGAGGTCCACGGCCGGCTTCTCGCCCCGGCGCAGGCGCGCCACGTCGTCGAACGGGGCGCGCGCGAGTCCCGTGGCGTCGCAGAACGCCGCAACGACGTCGTGGCTCTTCGACGGGACCGGTCGGTCCATCAGGTGCAATCCGCCGCGGAACAGGGCGGCGAACGCGGAATACGACTCGACGAGGAGACGTCGCAGGGCGGAGTCGCTGTCGTGGGCCATGACGTAGGCCTCCCGCAGCCGCATCATCTTCTCCTTGATCTCGCGCTCCAGCTGCAGCCGCAGATTGTCGCGCGCGACGACGACTGCCGCGAACGGGTCCTCGCCGTGCAGGACGGTCCGGCCGTCACGGATGTCCGCGAACTCGATCGGGAACGAGTCGGCCGACGCGGCGATGAGCGCCGGCGAGAACATCCGGGGGACCGGGTGGTCCTTCTTGACGAATCGCCTCACCGCGGGGGCGAGCGCCTCGAGGGTTCCCGGGTCGAGCGACTCCAGGACGAGGATCACGTTGAAGTCGCTCCCCGCCGCGTGCGAATCCCCGCGTGCGGCGGATCCGTACAGGACGACGCTTTTCAGCCGCGGGCCGAGCGCCTGCACGAGACCCTGCACCAGCCCCTGCAGGACCGGATCCGTCTTCAGGTTCATCCCCGCGTCCTCTTCATCGCCCGGCGCCCCCGCCGCCGAAGCCCCCGCCGCCGAAGCCGCCGAACCCACCGCCGCCTCCGCCGAAGCCCCCTCCGCCGAAACCACCCCCGCCGAAGCCGCCACCGTACCACACTCCCCGGTACCTGCCCCGAGGGATGATGAACACGCGGAAGACGAACAGGGCGACGAAGAGCAGAAAGAAAAACAGGGCGGGCGGAAATCCGCCGGCTCCGCGCCGCGGTGGAGCCTCCGACGGCTCGATCCCGTCGATCGTGACGCCGTACTCGGTGGCGCAGGCGGCGACGAGCTGGCCGCTCGCCTGCAGCATCGCCGCGTCGAAGTTCCTGTTCCGCAGCGGCCCGACGACATGATCATCCAGGATTCCGCCGACGCGGCCGTCGGTCAGGAAGCCCTCGACGCCGTACCCGGTGGCGACGAAGACATGCGGCTCGTCGGTCGTGGCCGCGACGACGATCCCCCTGTCCTGGCCCTTCTTTCCGGCGCCCCACTCGCTGCCGACCCGGACGGCGAAATCGGGGAGCGTCTCGTCCTCCAGTCGCCGCACGGTGATCACGATCAGGGCGACGCCGGTCTTCCGGAACAGATCTTCGTGCCGGCGCTCCAGGGCCTCGAGCGTCTGCGGCGACAGGACGGCCGCGAGATCGTGGACCGAGCGGTCGCCGTGCGGTGGCAGCTGCAGAGGCGCGGCCGTCGCGGCTCCGAGGGTCAACGCCAGAAGCGCGGCCGTCACCGGCGCGAGCGCCGGGCCGAGCCGGTTGGAGGAAGATCGAGGGCGTCGATCGTCGTGCTGCCGGACGGGTGTCGTACTTCTCAAGGGGGCTCAATCTCCTGACGGACCGCGGCCGGCATCATAGCGTCAATCCGCCCTTCCAGGGTGACGCCGGGCCGGACGATCCGCGACGATCGCGTTCGATGTGGCCCGTTTCAAGGAGAAGAATCCCACCGGCCGTGACCCGGCGGGGGTCACGGCACCAGCACGCAGGAGCCGGCGGTCCTGCGGGCCTCGAGATCGCGGTGCGCCTGTGCTGCGTCCTTCAGGGCGTAGCGCCGATCGATCCGGATCTTCACCTGGCCCGCGAGCACCACGTCGAAAAGCTCCTTCGACGTGGCCTCCAGGTCGGCCCGGCTCGCCGTGTAGCTGTGAAGCGTCGGACGCGTGACGTACAGCGAACCCTTCTGCGCCAGGATCGCGAGCTCGAACGGCGGCACCGGGCCGGAGGCATTCCCGAAGCTCACCAGCAATCCGAAGCGCCGCAGGCTGTCGAGCGAGCCGGTGAAGGTGTCCTTCCCGACCGAGTCGTAGACCACCGTCACGCCGGCATCGCCGGTGATCTCCCGGACGCGCGCGGCGAAGCTCCCGGCGCGGTAGTTGATGCAGACGTCGGCGCCGTGCTCTCTCGCGAGCGCGCATTTCTCGTCAGAACCGGCGGTCCCGATCACCTTCGCGCCGAGCGCTTTCAGCCACTGGCACGCGATCAGCCCGACACCGCCGGCGGCGGCGTGGAACAGGACCGTGTCGCCGGGCCGCACCCTGTAGGTCCGCCGGACGAGGTACTGCACCGTCATTCCCTTGAGCATCATCGCGGCCCCCTGCTCGAAGTCGATCCCCTCCGGCAGGATGACCAGGCGGTCGGCGGGCATGCTGCGTACCTCGCAGTACGATCCCGGCGGCCCGCCCGCGTAGGCCACGCGGTCGCCCGGCTTGACGTGGACGACACCGGGGCCGACCGCCTCGACCAGGCCCGCTCCCTCGTTCCCGGCGACCGCCGGAAGGGGGACCTTGTAGAGGCCGGTGCGCTGGTAGACGTCGATCATGTTAAGGCCGCAGGCCTTGTGGCGGACGCGCGCCTCGCCCGGTCCGGGGTCGCCGAGCGCCACGTCCTCCCAGCGCAGGACCTCGGGACCGCCGTTCGCGTGGAACCGAATCGCCTTCGGCATGTTCTTCCCCGTCAGACGGCCGGCGCGTTCCGGGGGGGCCCCTCGAGCAGCCGGACGACGACGGCGAACACGACATAGGCCGAGAACGCCGTGACCGCCAGACTCTTATCGGATGCCGGAGGAGGTCCGAAGAAGACGTACACCTGGATCGCGAGCATGACGATGCCGAACGCGGCCATGGCGAGCCGGCGCGCGCCGCCCGTCCTGAAATACAGCCACATGCCGCCGAACAGTGCCGCCGCCTCGAGGCCCAGGGCGGTCGCCGGCCGGTTCCACAATCCGAGACCGACCTTGGCCGTATCGTCGTAGAGCGGCAGGTCGGGAACATGGACCACCAGGTCGAAGACCCAGTGGGAGAAGACCGCGGCGGCGACGACCAGCGCCGCGATGTTGCCCCCGCGCGCCGCCAGCCGGTAGACGGCGAAGGCGGCGGCCGACCATAGGATCGCCGCGACGAGGCTGTGGGTGTAAGGCATGTAGTAAAGATCGAGGGCGTTGGTTCGGGTGAACCCCGGCACGATCCGCACCCTCTCGACACCGAGCAGGACGAGCGGCGCCCAGGCGAAATCCAGGAGCTGCACCGCGACGAACAGCACCCACAGCGGGACGGACGCGTCCGCCTTCTTCGCCGCGAAGCTCACGCCGTAGTGCCCGACGAACACGGGGATCCTCCTCGTCCGCTACGAGGCGGCGGGTGATGCGTGAAACGCCACGACTCTCCACTGATCGCCGTGCCGGACGTAGACTTTCGTGAAGCGCCAGTCGTCCTCGACCGTCTGATCGTTCATGCTGCGCGTTCGCCGGAGCCGCCCCGTGACCACGGCGGCGTCGCCGTGCATCCGGAAGCCGAGGTCGGACGATTCGTGGCGCTGGAAGCCCGGCCGGTTCGATCGAAACGCGCCGATCGCATCGGCCCGCGTCATGACTGGCATGTTCGGCACGGTGACGGTGAAGTCCTCCGCCCAGATCCTGTCCAGGGCGTCTGCGTCACCGTGAAGGTGGGCGTCGTTCCACACGCTCTCGAGCCGGGACAGCTCCCGGCTGTCGGCCGCCTCGCGGGAGGCGGCGACGGTCCTCTTTGCCAGGGCTATCGCGACGATCCACGTGCCCAGGATGTGCATGAGTCTCCTTCCGGACCAGGAGGACGTTGCCGCCCGATCATAGCATCCGTGGCGCGCGGCGTGGCGGGACGGGCGGGGCTACTCCTCGCGCAGGGCGACGATCGGATCGACGCTGGCCGCGCGACGCGAGGCCCTGCAGGACACGGTCGTAGAAGTCGGCCGTCGGATGGGATGTCTGGCCGTCGAAGCGAAGGTCCCCGCATCCCATCGTGTCCGATCGCGGGACGGTGTTGTCCCGGCAGCGGACAACGGCGGGAGTTCTACTGGCCGAGGCCGATCTGCTTCATGAAGGTGAGATTGTCCCAGAACAGATACTCTTCATCCATCACGCCGTCCTTCCAGTGCCCGACGGTGCACATCTCGATCTTGAACGGCTTGCCCGTGGGCGGGATCGTCTTCCCGTCGGCGGCGGGCATCGGTTTCGTGAAGGTCCCTTCCATCACTCCGATCACGCTCGTCCAGTCACCCGAGCCGAACTTGACCGGATGGACCTGGATCCGCGTGTCCGGGGCGTACACGAACATCGCCTTGAGATCCTCGATGTGCTTGTCGATCCCCTTGGTCTGGTGCCCATCGGGCCAGTGCACGACGATGTCCCTGGAATGGCTCCGCTGCAGCTGGTCCCACTTCTGGTGCGTGAAGACATTGAAGTCCAGGTCGTCGAAGGTGGCGAGGCGGGCGCTGACGGCCGGGTCAGGACCGGCGGCGGTTCCGGGTCCCGCCATCAGAAGGACCGTCACCGAGAGGCAGAGCAGGGCACGCGCGCCGGAGCGCGTCATCACGGCACCAGGGAACATGGTTGATCTCCTCCATGGAATGTCGTCGACATGCGGTCAGCGGGAGCGGAGGAGGGCCCCGATGCCGCCCCCCGACTCCATAAGACGCCGCGCCGCGTCGCCTCGGACGACTTCCACGGCGCCGGATTTCTCCACGGCGAGGCGCATCGCCCGGTGCAGGAGGTCGTGCACCGGCCGGGTGGCGGCGCCGCACTCAGGGCAGGTCGGGATCGTCTCCGGATCAAGCCGCCCGCACTCCTTGCATTCGGCGCCGTCCAGCCGCAATTCATCCGCCACCACGAGGGTCTGGACCTCGCCCCGCGACAAGGCATCGAGCGTCGGCGTCAGCCCGAGGGTCGCCCGGCCTCCGCCCCCCGCCATCTCGAGAAGCTCCCCGACGACGCGTTCCTCGACCTGGCGCTCGACCTTCCGCTCGATCGGCAGCGTCTTCTCGAGAAGATCGTGCGCGCTCGCGAACATCTCGCCCGGGATCACCGCCACCAGTCGATGGGCGAGCGGTCTCGGCAGGATGCGCCTCAGGTCGCTGGTCGTCTCCTCGGGTCCCGCCACGATCAGCCGGTCGAAGCGACGGCGCCCCAGGAGATCCGAGAGTCGCTGCGCCACGCGCTTCAGGTGCCGGTGGATATGGGCCTCGCGGTGGCCCTGAGAGCGCACGTTCTGGCTGCCGGACCGGTCGCGCTCGCTCGTCATCAAGTCCGCGAAGGCGTCCGTCTCCTCGATCTCCCCCATGAAGACGACGAACAGCCGCGCCTTCACCTTGTCGACGAGTGCCAGGGCGTAGGCCTCGTACTCGTCCAGGGCCTCGAGCAGGGGAGCCACGTCCGGCGCGGGTCCGAACTCGAGATGGTCCTCGAGCCGGATCTGCAGAAAGTGCGCCTGCCACAAGTCCTGCGGCTCGCAGGAGAACAGCGCCAGCCCCTTCCCGCGCGGCTTCTCGCTCTCGAGCCAGGTCCGGACGCGGGCGGCCTCGCGCAGGAATGCCTCGCGCGCCGGCTGCTCCAGCCGCGCGCGCGTCTCCTTGACGAGATCGTCGAACGCGATCAGGTACGAGCGCCGGATCTGCCGCGCGGGGTCGAGGTCCAGGAGGAGGCTGAGGACGCGCGCTCCACGCGCGTCGAATGTGGCCAGTGTCTCGATGCGTTCGCGGGTGATCATGGCGTCATCCTCCCGAGGCCGGCGTCGGCGTTGCTGTAGACGACCTTCCCGCCCAGCATCGTCAGCAGGACCTTCGTGTCCGAGATTTTCTCCGTGGGAACGTCGAACAGGTTCTGGCTCAGGACAATCAGATCGGCCTGCTTGCCCGCCTCGATCGATCCGAACTCCCGCTCCCGGTGCATCTGGTAGGCGCTGTTGATCGTGTGCATCCTGATCACGGCGAGCAGGTCGGGGATGGCCTCCCTGGGGCTGAGCGCGCCGGGGAAGACGCCGGGGACGGCCTCCCCCGTGTGGTCCACGGTCGTCTCGATCTGCACGAAGGGGAGGAGCGGATCGACCGGGTAGTCGCTGCCGCCGGCGATGATCCCGCCGGTCCGCCAGATCTCCGCGGCCGGGAAAAGACGCTGGTACAGGACGTCGTCGATGTACCCCACAGTACCGTTCACCGTGTAGGCGTCGCGCCTGGCCCATTGCATCGACATGCTGGCGACCACACCGAGACGGGCGAAGCGAGGCACGTCGTCGCTGTCGATCGCCTCGAGGTGGGTGATGGTGTGGCGCAGATCGCGCGCGCCGTTCTGCTCGAGCGCCGCCTGGAAATTGTCCAGGGCGTCCCGCGTGGCGCGGTCCCCGATCGCGTGGACGTGGATCTGCCAGCCGGCCTTGTCGAGCTCGACGAACCCCAGTCTGGCGTCGGAGCAGGACGGGTCCGGCCCTCTCGCGGTACCGGGGCGCCAGATCGGCGTCTCGAGCGTCCCGGCGTTGACGTTGTACGGCTTCAGCATGGCACCGGTGAGGGCGGGGTACTCCATCACGCCGTCGCAATAGACCTTCACGCTGGTCACGTCGATGAGACCGCGCGCGTACCGTTTGTAGTCCTCCAGGGCGGCGATCTTCTTCCGCAAGTCGGCGACGTCGGTGTTGCCGTGAACGAACGGGGCCGACAGTCCCAGACTGGCGCGGACCGTCATCTTCCCTTCGTCCTGGACCTTCGCCCAACGGGCGATCTCATCCTCGCCGCCGCCGGGCACGAAGACGGACGTGATCCCCATCCGATTGGCGTCCGCGTTCGTCCGCCGCACGAGGTCGACCCGGGTCTCCTCCGAAACGGGCGCCGTCTCCCCCCAGTCGTCGACGTCGAGATCCGCGAAGAATCCGTTCGGTCTGGCGCCCGCGTCGCGGCCGATCTGGCCGCCCGGCGGCGTCGCCGTGTTCCTGTCGATGTGGGCGTTTTCGATCGCTCGGCTGTTCATCCAGAACTTGTGTCCGTCGGCGTTGTCGACCGTGACGGGCCGCGTCGTGTCCAGACGATCCAGATCGTCGCGTGTCAGCGCCGTCCCGGGCGGCACGATCGCCTCGCCGAACATGTGCGTCGCCGCCATCCGCACGTTGGTCCCCTTGAAGGCGGCCTGATCGGGCCGGTCGAGACAGGCCTGGAGCTTCGCCAGGACCTGCGCCACCGTCCCGCCCGCATATCCCATCTCGCAGTCGGTGAGGCGCGTGCCGTGGAAATGCCCGTCGACGATGCCGGGCATGACCATGCGCCCCTCGAGGTCGATGACCCGCGTCGCGGACCCGACGTACTTCTTCGCCTTTCGAGCGGGGCCGACGAACACGATCCGGCCGCCGGCGATCGCGACGGCCTGCGCGAACTTCGGCTGCCTCGCGCCGTCGTTCCGCTCGATTCCTTGGAAGACGAGGATCGCGCCGTTCAGCAGGACCGTGTCGGCGTCGCGCGGATTCGCCGGCGCGGCGACCGGGTGCGAGGCTGCGCCGAGCAACGAGACGGCCGACAGGCCGAGGGCCCAGGTGATTTGCCGAGCGCGCTTGCGGATCATCGCTCGCGCGAGGTTATCACGAACCAACTTCATGCCGTATTCGGCGCCGGGTATCTCCTGGAGAGGACAGTGTGCTCACCCGTCCGGACGCGCGATCCCGCTTCGCCCGTGAATTCCGATTGGCATCGGTCTTGCTCGACAACCCGGCGCGATGATACCTAGGTAAGGAGGATGCCATGAACATCGACATCGTCCCGGTGAAGAGCGAGAGACGACAACAAGTCGAAGAACAGCTCCTGCTTCGCGTCGGCCTGTTCGATCCCGAGAGGGCCCGCCTGATGCCCGATCTCGGACCTTTGCTGTACCTGCTTTTCGGGTCTTCCGGCAGGAGGCAGAAGCAGGGATGGGCCGAGCAGGTCGACGAGGGCGTTTACGAGGTGATCTTCCGCACTCCCGGCCTTGGCGACAACTACCTCTTCTTCGCGTGCCCCAAATCGAACGTCTGGTACGCGCAGCTTCCGCACCTGATCCTGCACGCCACGGAAGAGGAGATCACGGTGATCCGGAAGCCCCCCGAATCGATCGACGACGCGCATGTGTGCTGACGCCGGCGGATCTACCGCACCGGGCTCGATGGCTCGGCGGCGGGCTTCTTCCAGACGAGTCGGCCGTGGCTCCGGTAGGCGCGCAGGCTCGGCTTCGACAGCAGAAGAATGACCGCCGTCAGGATCAAGACCAACCCTAAGACGTCGGGCGGGGTCCACTCGTGTCCCGCGAAGCCCGATCCGAGTCCGAAAACGGAGAGACCGAGCATGACCAGGACGAGGGCGGCGGCAAGAACCATCAGGACGACCCAGAACCAATAGAACAGACCGAGCATCTGCCCGATGCCCCACGCCCAGACGAGGCCGACGACGAGCCCGAGGATTGGTCTCAGAATGCCTTGCCACAGGCCCGGCCCCGGCCCTCCGCCGGCCCACTGCCTCGAGAGTGACTGGACGAAATCGAGCACGTTCGCCGCGAACAGGCAAACCACGCCCGCCCGAACGGTCTTCGGTGCGTCACGATCGAACAGGGTTCCTGGCACGGTCGGAACCCGCGTTCCTAGGGTCGGGCCGGGCCGAAGGTCCGGACCGTCCCGTCGGTCAGCAGCATGTCGACGAAGATGTTCTTACCGCTCTTGTGCTTCGGAACGACCGTGGCGTAATCGGCCCCCAGTCCAGTGACGCACTCCTGGCAGGGGATCAGCACGGGATTCAGCCGAACGTGATTTCCCTTGTTGTCCACTTCGACGACGTTGAACCCGCGGACGTAGAACTCACCCGTGGTGCGCCAGCTCACGAGCCATGAGCCCTTGCCCGGCGCACCCTTCAAGTCGACGCCGAGGTCGGTCACCCGCTGGCCGTCGTCGATGACCAGTTGCTGTTCGCCCTGATACAGGACGATAGCCTCCGCCGTGACCGGCACGGTCGAGCCGTCGGTCACCGTGATGATCATGCGATAGGTGACGCCGGGCAGGAGGTTTGCGAGCGGGCTCGTCTGCGGCAGGCCGGAGGAGAAGGGGATGGTCCACGAGGGCGCCCGCAGTACGTTCAAGAGCTGGATCGTCTGGGCGTCCATGGCGACCACCGTCAGATCGGTGCGCGGCGTGCCGAAGAGGAAGTCCCCCGTGCGCGGGTCGAAACGGCCGATGCAGATGACCGTGGGCGCCTGGTAGACAGTGAGGAGGAGTTGCGGACCCGACAACGGAGAGTTGCAGGTCCCCAGGGCCGTCGCGTAGTCCGGTTGACCGTCGCTGCACACCAGGCCGGGGAACGCCTCGCCCAGCTGCGAATCGATATCGAAGAGAACCGCGCCTCCTTCAGGATTTGCGAAATAGCCGATTCCAACCCCCGGCGTCCCCGGTGGGTACGCGTCGGTCGCGCATGGGTTCGGGCTGGACGGATCGAGCGTTCGCAGCGTGAACGTGTCATGCTCGAAGAACTCGATCGAGCCGGACAGAAGATCTCCGTTGGGGTCGAACGCGCGGGCCATGACCTCGAGCGTCGATCCGCCGTCCTGCTGAACGTTTCCGAGGAACAGAGTCGGCTGGCAGGCGTCCCCCGAGCCATCGTGATTGGTGTCGTCCTGGAGCGGGTTGAAGGTCGTGGGGCAATTGTCGACATCGCCGCAGATCCCGTCCCGATCGGCGTCGTTGGCGGGATCGTGCGGGCAGGCGTCGCAATCGTCGGCGATGCCGTCGCCGTCGCTGTCCGGCCCGCCGCCGCCCCCGATCGATGCCGACGGGCGGCCGTCCACGTACGACGCCGGGCAGGCATCGTCGCGGTTCGCCACGCCGTCTCCATCGATGTCGTCGTCGCAGGCATCGCCGAGATGGTCGCGGTCGAGATCGCGCTGCGTCGGGTTGGCGACGCCGGGGCAGTTGTCGCAGACATCACCGAAGCCGTCGTGGTCGCCGTCGGCCTGGTCGGGGTTCGCGGCGAGCGGGCAGTTGTCCCGCATGCTCTCGATCCCGTCGCCGTCGTCGTCGACGGGCTGGAGATATTCAGCCTGCCGTCCCGGCAGATTGTCTCCACCGTACACGAACATGCGATCGCGGGCGCCATCATAGGCGGACGCGATCCCTTCTCCCGAATCGCCGGTCGGTCGCGTCGGAACGATCGACCAGCCCGTGCCGTCGTAAACGCGCGTTCCTGTGCCGGGCTGGAAAACGCGGAATAAGGTGCACCCTCCAAATGGAGAGCAATTCAAGATCAGCCTCTCGAACACCCCCCCGTTGTTCATCGCCCGCCGGCGGACAGGATCGTAGGCCGTCGCCCCGCCCCAGTTGGGAGGCAGGTCCCCCTGGGCGTCGACCGGCTGCCAGACGGCGCCGTCGAACTCCCAGGTGTCGTTGAACAGACGCGGCGAGGGTGCGAATTGGAAGAGGTCGATGCCGCCGTGCAGAACGGTGAGCTGACGCACCGGGTCATAAACCATCTGCGGCTCGTTGCGGGGAAGCGGCGATCGGGGGCTCGGCGCGACTCTCCAGAGTTTGTCGTCGAACACCCAGGTCCGTCCATCCGCCCTGCCGCCGAACAGGACCAGCAGTCGGTGGGCCGAGTCGTAAGTCATGCCGAACGACGGTGTGACCGGAGCCCCGGGAAGGATGGTCTCAGGGGACTGGGGCGGCGGTGCTATCGGCGTGTCGATTCTTCTCCACGACGAGGCGGTGTACTGCCAGAGATCGTTGAGCGCGCCGCCTGCGAAACGGGTTCCACCGAACAGAAGGACACGCCGGTTCGTATCGTCGTAGACCATCCGGTGACCAGCGCGGGCGTCCGGGGCCAACGGTGTCTGGAGGCTCGTCCAGGTCGTGCCGTCGTACTCCCACGTCGCCGTGTCGTCCGAGCCGCCGAACAGGACGATCACGCCCCGGCTCGCGTCATAAGCGGCCGCCGCGCCCCTGCGTTCCCCCGGATTGACCGAAGTCACAAGAGTTGTCCAGGAGTGATCGATGATCGCCAGCGGATCGAGCGTAGGGTCGCAGGCATCCCCGACACCGTCGAGATTCGCATCAGGCTGGAATCCCAGAACTATCGAAGCCGGGACGGTCGGGCAGATATCGTAAGGCAGCAGCCAGGTGTCCATGTCCTGGTCGAGCGTCTTCACCCGGACGGTCGGCAGCACCGCGAGGCCCTGGAGGAAGGCATCGGAGCCGCTCGATCGAATCCCTCCCTCGAGCGAGGCGACCACGCCGTTGGGTACAGGGGCGACCGACAGGAAGCCGCCCGTCATCGGAACCTCGGCCGCCGTCGTCCCGGTCTCCAGGAAATGCTGGCTGGGCTGTGGAAATCCGATGGTCTGGAGAGCCGCCGCGAAGCGGTCGAAGACGACCCGCTGCCCCCCCGCGTCATCGACGCGGGCCGGAGCCGACGGCTCGAGACGGAACCGCTCGGCGGACTGGATGTAATCGACCCGCGCCGACGTGACCCGGAACCCGAAGACGTTCTCGCGCAGCGAGGCGTCAATCGCGCGGTACACGGTGCCGTCGGTCCCTGTGATCGTGCGGGCCGGGCTGTTGATGGCGTCGAAGTCGTACGCCGAACCGTTCCACGCGACCGAGGCGACGACCAGCCCGCCCGGGGCGGGACGGAACGAGGTGTACGGGTAGTAGGGCGGCAGGGGTCGATGCGTCCCGTCCGGCAGGACCTCGAACATCACGTCACTTGGTTGTGGAAGGGGGCGGTCGTTCAAGACTTGGTCATGGTTCCGATCTTCGTTGACGAGGTCCAATCGGCCGTCTCCGTCCCTGTCCTCGCCGGGATCGAGAACGCCGTTGCCGTTCAGATCCTCGTTGAAGACGTCGAGATGTCCATCGCAGTCCTGGTCCTCGCGCGTCACCCCCTCGCAGCCGTTGGGCCCGGTCAGACGGCCGTCGAAATCGCGGTCCTCGCCGAAATCGAGCTGGCGATTGTGATTGATGTCCTCGAAGACGTCGAACAGTCCGTCGCGGTCGAGATCCTCCCGCGGCTGACTGAGGATCACCACCAGCGGCGGATAGGGCGACGCCGCAGTCGCAGGACAGCCGATCGTGCGCGGATCCCCCCAGCCTCCCGGTCCCTCGCCTGGGGCGCGCAGGCGGTATTCGATCCGTCCGTCCCCGTCGAGATCGCCGAGCCTCTCCAGCCAGTCCGTCGTCGCAAGTGTGCCGCTGTTGTTCCGATCACCGTCGCCGAGGAGGAAGAACGCCGCGTTGATGGGACCATCGCTGAAGCTGAACACGACAGGGAGACCGGCTGCTCCGGTCCCGCTCGTGATCGGCGCGGCGGCGCCGGACGGACAGGCAGCCTCGACGCGGCCAACCGTCACGAGGACCAGGACAGCGAGGAGAGCGATCTGTTTCATTCGGGGCTCCTTCCGGATCGGGTGGTCCGGGCCCGACGCGGCCCGGCGCGATTGACCCTTATATACGCCAAGGGATGATCAGGAACAACCCGAAATGTTGCAGGAAGCGCGGGCCCGAAGACGCATTCCCGTTGCAGGAATCCCGGGATGGGCGTACTCTCTGGGAAATCCTCGATCCCTATCCTTTGGAGGGAAACCATGAACAAGACCATCTCTGCCCTGGTCATCGCGCTGGGGGCGATTCTGGCGTTCCAGCCGCTCCGCGGCGACACCGACGCACCCAGGATGGACGTCATCGGGGTGCTGGTCAGCGACGCGACGTGCCCGCTGGCCACTCACGTCCTGCTGAACCCGTGCACGAGGGCGCCGGCTCTCTACGTCGTGTTCCAGCCGAACAAGAGTGTGGATCGTTTCGTGGGCTACATCGTGTCGGTGCGCGGCACCACGGAGTTCACGAGCTGCGCGCTGCCTCTGCTGCATGCCACGAGAATCGCCCGAACGGACCTGCTGTTCCCCTGTCCGCCGCCGATGTGCAATCCGGGGGACCCTCCACCCTGCCCCTAGCACCAGGCACGCGCGCTCTCAGCCTTCCGGCAGGGGCTCCTCGTGCCGGCTGACGTTCTTTCCGTCGGTCGGTCGCAGCTCGCGGAAGACGGCGGCGGACAGGATCGTCAGGATACCGAGGAGGACGAAGGCCTTCTGCACGCCGTGGATCATCTGCGCGGGGCCGGTGTGGAGTCGATCGGGGATGAACAGGGCCGTGGCGAGCGACGCCATGGCGACCCCGAAGCTCATCGACATCTGCTGCAGGGTGCTGGCGATCGTGCTCGCCATGCTGGTCTGGCCTTCCGTGACGTCGGCGTAGACCAGGGTGTTCATGCTGGTGTATTGCAGCGACGCGATGAATCCGAAGCAGAAGGCCTGGACCACGATCAGCCAGACCGGCGTGCCGAACCCGATGGTCGCAAACAGGCCGATGAGCAGCCCGAGCAGCATCGTGTTCGAGAGAAGGACCCGGCGGTAGCCGAAGCGCGTCAGGATGAGCGGCATCGTCATCTTCAGGCTCATCGCCGCCAGGGACTGCGGCATGATCAGCAGACCCGACTGGACCGGCGTGAAGCCGAGCCCCACCTGGTAGAGCAGCGGCAGCAGGAACGGGGTCCCGCCCGCCCCCAGGCGCGTGATGAAGCTGCCGATGACCGCGCTGCGGAAGGTACGGATACGGAACAGGTCCAGCCGCAGCAGCGGGCGCTCGGTCGTGGTCGCGTGGCGCCCGTACCCCAGGAGCAGCACGATCGACAGCGACAGAAGCCAGATCATCTCGCGCCCGCCCAGGGAATGCTCGCCGAAGATCTCCAGGACGTACGACAGGAGCCCGATCCCCGAGCCGAACAGGATCAGCCCGATCAGATCGAGCCTGTCGGTGCTCTTGGTTCGGTAGTCGGGGAGGTGGCGGTGGACGAGATAGAGCCCCAGGAGGCCGATCGGCAGGTTGACGAAGAAGACCATCCGCCAATGCAGGTATCCGACGATGAGACCGCCGGCCAGAGGTCCGAGCAGCGGACCGATCAGTCCCGGTATGGCGACGAAGGCCATGGCGCGGACGAGCTCCGATCGGGCGAAGGTCCTCACGATCGTGAGACGGCCGACCGGCACCATCATCGCCCCGCCCAGCCCTTGCAGGATCCGGCAGGCGACGAGCGCGTGGATGTTGGTCGAGATCCCGCAGAGGAACGAGCCGACCGTGAACAGGGCGATCGCGGCCGAGAAGACCCGCCGTGTGCCGTACCGATCCGCCACCCAGCCGCTGACGGGGATGAACACCGCCAGGCTCAGCGTGTAGCTCGCCAGCACCGACTTCATGCTGAGCGGCACGACCCTGAGCGCCGCCGCGACGGTCGGCACGGCCGTGTTCAGGATGGTGGTGTCGAGCGCCTCCATGAAGAAGGCGACCGCCACCAGCCATGGCAGGAGTCGCTTGACCGATTCGTCCGGGGAAGATCGGGGCGGCATCGGGTGGTCGATCGCCCCCGCTTACACCACCGCGACCTTCACGCAGTGGATCGGCGGCAGCGAGTCGAACAGGCAGTCCCACTTCTCGCCGCCGTCCCGCCCGATCCAGAGCTGTCCCGTCGTCGTGCCGAAGTAGAGCGCCGGTGACTTGAGCTCGTCGACGTCCATCCCGTCGCGCAGGACCGTGAAGAAGCTCTGCTTCTTCGGCAGACCGCGGGTGAGCCGTCCCCACGAGCCGCCGCCGTTCTCGCTGCGCCAGACGGCGGGGACGCCGCCCGGACAGGTGCGTGTCGGCGGCTCGAGCGGCACGACGTAGATCGTGTCGGGGTCCTGCGGATGGACGACCATCGGGAAGCCGAAGTCGGACGGCAGCCCCTTGGCGATGGAGCGCCACGACCTGCCGTAATCGTCGCTGCGCAGGACGCCGATGTCCGGTCGACGCCCGCCGGGCCCATCCCATTCCCCCCAGCCGCCGTGGTTCTGCATGTACAGCCGCCCGGGCGCGTCCTTGTGCCCCGCGATCTTGTGCACGCACTGCCCGAACTCGGGATAGGGATCGGGATTGAAGCCGGCGCCGACGCCCTTGTTGGACGCCTTGAAGGTCTTGCCGCCGTCCTCGCTAACGTAGTGGCCGCCGGTCGAGATGCCGAGGTGCACCCGCTTGCCGTCGCGCAGGATCGTGTGCATGCACAGCCCGCCGGCCCCGGGCTGCCATTTCCGGGAATGCTCGTGGTTGCTGATGCCCGGGACCATCTCCCAGGAGTCGCCGCCGTCGTCGCTTCTGAAGAGCGAGGCGGGCTCGACGCCGCACCAGAGATCCTGTTTGCCGTCGCCCGCCTCGAGCGACCAGATGTTGATGAGCGCGCGGCCGTCGTCCTTCGGGAAGGCGGGGGCCGATTTCGTCTCCTTGAACGTTTTCCCCAGATCGGTCGAGAGCATCACCTTCATGCCGAAGAAGGCGTTGCAGCTCGAGGCGTAGATGCGCGGCTTGCCGCGCGTGTCGATCAGCGTCGAATAGACGCCCACCCCCGGTCCGAACGGCCCGCGCAGCGCGAAGGCGCCCCGGGTCTTCGGCGCCTCGGCGACGAAGACCCCCTTCTTGGTTCCGATGCTGAGAATGACGCGTTCCGGCATGATCAACCTCCTGAGACAGCGGGAATGATGCTGACGACGTCCCCCGAAGTCAGCGCAGTATCGAGCCCATCCCGGTCGCGGATGTGGGACGTGTTGACGAACAGGTTGACGTGACGGCGCACCTTGCCCGTCTCGTCGCAGATGTTGCGGTACAGCGCCGGGTAGTCCTTTTCGATCTGCTCGAGGGCGGCGCGGACGCTCGCGACCGGTAGGGACAGCTCGGACGCGCCCCCGCAGCTGGTGCGCAGCACGCCCGGAACAAGAACGGTGACGGTCATGACGCGGCCTCCCGCGGCGCCGGGCACCGGGCGCCGCGCCACGCGTGCACGCGAGCCCGCAGCACGAGCTCCAAGTCCATGATTGGACGGCTAGGTTAGCGCCGCGGATGGGGTTTAGGCAAGCCGCTCCATCGTCCTACTTCACGTCCTTGGACGTGACGTCGACGGTGATCATGAAGCCGTTGGTCCCCTTGTACTCGAACTGGCTGTCGCCGCGCCTGTACGCTTCGACCTCGGCCGGCATCAGCACGAAGCCGTCGTTCCGGGGCGCTGCGAAGTACTTGAGGTTCTTGATGACCGTCGGCTCCGGGCTCATGGCCGTCGGATTGTGCGCGAGCACGATCTCCCCCGCCTTGCCGCCGTCCAGCCGGGCCACGGCGCGATCCTTGCCGCCGTTCCACTCGACCGTGGCGTCCGGTCCCACGGTGAACTTCTTCCACTTCCAGGGGTACACAGGCCCCAGAAGAATGGACGCGATGGCATCGCGCTGCTCCTTCGTGACCGACGGGTCGAACGTCGCTTCGGCCCACTCCGTCTCTCCGTCGCCGAAATCGTCGCCGAGATCACCGGCAATCCAGAACCTGGCGCCCGCGAGATTCACAGAGCCGTGCATTCCCTTGTTGACCTTGTAGGCCATGTTGAAGCGGCAATAGTGCTGGCCCCCGGCGTGACCCTCGTGCGCCGGGGCCGGCTTGGTGCTGAAATAGCACGGACAGAACATCTGGCAGCTGCAGGATTCGATGACGGTGGCGTTGAAGGACCAGTCCACGGCCGGCTTCGCCTGCTGGCCGATCGCCCCGGTCAGGCCGCTCACCGCCAGAATCACGGTCAAGATCGCCATCGGCAGGACCACGGCCAGATAGGTTTCCAGTCTCCGCATGAGACCCCCTCCTCTTTGGAAACGCGGGAAGCGCAGTGACGATTCGGCGCGGGATGCTATCACAGGGTCGGCAGCTTGAGCGCCGCGTCGTGACCTGAGCCCGGCCTACAGCCGGGACCGTTCCAGGCCGCAGGCGGGACAATGCCAGCGCGGGTTGTCGAACAAATCCCCTCCGCAAAAGGGACAGGTTCGGGCCTCGTACGGCACGACGGCCGCCAGCCGCTCCCTGAGGGACGGCGCGGCACGGTGTCCGAGCGTCGCCCACCAGATCGCGCCGCACAGCGCCACGAGACTCAGGAGGCGTCCCAGCCAGAGGATCTTGACTTGATCGGCTCCGGGTGCGACGAACCAGAGAGGAAGAGTCATCAGCACAACAAGGATTACCAGCAGGATCTTGAAGAATCGTCTCGTCTGGACGATCGCGTGCGGATCGTGCCCGCAGACGGAGCAGACCCACTTCTTCCAGACCCCCAGCGGCAGCAGGGGGATCCAGTACAGGTGTCCTACATAGAGGCTGCGAACCTGAACGGAGACGGCCGTCGCCTTGCACGTGAGGCAGAAGTCGTTCCGGAAGGCGAGGTGCTTCGGGGCGAACCGGTAGACCCCGTGAATGATGATCACATCATTCACCTCGGCTAGGAGTCGAGTCTCCCTGTCTTCGCGTCGAGTGCGTAAAGGTAGCCCTGGTCGACCCGCTTCGTTCCGATATAGGTTACGGTCGGTGAGGTCAGGAAGATCCTGCCCCCGGACATCAGTCGAGCCGACAGGCGCCCCGTGCCCTTGAATGTCCAGAGATCCTTGCCTGTGGAGGCATCGATTGCGCGGAACGGCTCTCCATCGGCGTAAACGACTCCTTCGCGGACCATGGCGACGCTCGCGTTCACGTCCCGCGACCACTTCTCCTCGCCTGTCGCGAGGAGGAGCGCGTGAAGCGTGTCCTTCGGGCGCATGATGGAGCCCTTGTGGGTCACGACGTAGAGGTACCGGTCATCCGCCCGGGGATCAACGCCGATCTGATCGGCGCTGAAATTCCAGCGCTCGACTCCTGATTCCAGGTCCATGGCCGACAGGGTCTTGTCCGTGGAGCAATAAAGCGAGTCGCCGGCGATGCGCAGCGACGGCGCCGTGTACGTCGCCTTCAGGCCGCGCTTCCATTTGACCTGTCCATCGGCCGCGTCGAGGGCATACAGAGTCACAGGATTGGAAGCAGGGGAGCCGGCCGCCTTGACTGCGACGAACACGAGTCCCTTCGCCGTCATCGGGGTGGTGATGCCATCGCCATCGACACGGGTCACCCACTTCGCCTTGCCCGATTCCTGGTCCACCGCGTAAACGAAGCTTGGAAGAGGTCCCCGGAGACCCGCGTAGGGCCAGGCCGTCACGAAGACCACGCCATCCCCCAGGACGGCCCCTTCGGGAGGGCGCCGCTTGTGAGTGTTCATCTGCTCGAGGGGTATGTCCTGCAGCGTCTCGAACAGCCACTTTCTTTTGCCGGTCGACGCATCGAGGGCATGCAGTCCGTCCTCGGTCGCAAAATAAACGGTGCCGGCCTTGAGGAGCGCAGGGGGGCGCGCGACGTCCGAGAAATTGCTGGAGGCCATCCCCGGGCCGGCCTCGTACGCCCATTTCTTCTTCCCTGTCGCGGCGTCGACGGCATAGAACGACTGATCCCCCGAGCCGACGAACACCGTGCCATTCTCGACCGCAGCGGTCATGTCCACTCGTCTTAGACCTTCCGGTTTCTTCTTTTCGGCGGCGTCGATTATGGAGGCCATCATTTCAGCCTCGCTGCTCCCACGGGGCATGGTGATGATCTTCGGGCCGGAAGTCGCCGGCGAAAGGTTCTCCCCCGTCTGGAAGCGCCACTTCGTCTCTCCGGTCGTCGCATCCAGGGCGTGGATCGCGCCGTCCGCCGATCCGATGTAAAGCACGCCATCGGCGATCACGGGATCCGATCCGCTCTCGTTGAACTTGACTTTCCAGCCGGTCGCCGCCGGCTGCCGGGTCTCGCCCGGACCGGCCTGGGTGATCCCGATGGTGAACAGACCGATGAAAGCGATGGCCAGGCGAACACGCAATCGGGCGGCAAACATGATGCGCAGTTCCTCCTTGAGAGTCCGGGGCGGCCTCACCATCGTGCCACCTATCCTGGAGTTGGTTGAGTTGGGCCGGATCCTAGCACCGTTGGGTTGGCCGGTCAGGACTCTTCGACGCCCCCGCGGCTTCCACGGAACAGGAGTCCCAGGACGAGCCCGGCGACGAATCCACCGACGTGCGCCATGTAGGCGACACCGCCCCCCGCCCGCTCCGTGCTGGCGATGGAGCCGACGCTGCTGAACAACTGCAGAACGAACCAGAGCCCGATGACGATCAGCGCGGGCACTTCCGTCACCTGGGTATACAGCAGGACCCGGACCCGTCTCTGTGGAAACATCAGGAAGTAGGCGCCGAGGACCCCGGCAATCGCTCCCGAGGCCCCCAGATTCGGCACGCTCGAGCCGACACTGAAGAACAACTGCGCGGCAGTGGCGGCGAGCCCGCAGAGCAGGTAGAAGATCAGATACCTGAAGTGCCCGAAGCGGTCTTCGACGTTGTCGCCGAAGATCCCGAGGTAAAGCATGTTGCCGCCCAGGTGAAGCCACCCGGCATGCATGAACATCGAGCTGAAGAGAGTCCGTGCATCCGCGAAGGGATCGGCCAGGAAGCGGCGCGGCACGAAGGCCCACTTCAGGACGAACGCATCGCCGCCGCTCAGCTCGACGAAGAAGAGCAGGGCGTTGAGAGCGATCAGCGCATACGTGACCAGCGGGAATGTCTTGCGGTCACGGTTGTCATCCCCGATCGGGAACATGTTGCCTCACTTTTCACCGCGCCTCCTGCAGCAGAGGGGAGGCGAAAACGGCGGCCGGAGAAATGACGCGCTCGTCCAGCGGCACCTTGTCTCCGTAACGCTCCGCCAGCTTTGTCTTCACCAGCAGATTGGACAAGTCGAAGGTCGATAGACGCGCAAGAGAACCCAACTGGACCCCAATCCCGCGATCATACGCTTTCCAGACGAGCTCGGAACAGTAGATGCGGTCATCCGACCATTCGAAATAGGGATCGTAGGGCCGGCCGGCGAAGGCCAGTGCCGAGCGTTTGAGCGCGGACAGCCTGGCAGGATCGCCGAGCAACTCGGGGTCGCGCAGGCGCTTCACGACATACCGGCCCTCTTCACCCCGATGGATCCATTCAACGAAGGGGGTGAACTGAACCCGCGCTATCGCCTCGAACACGAAAGGCTTCCCGTCGCGAAACAGGACCAGCCCCATGTGACTGTATGGGGAATGTGTCGCCAGCTGGACCGCCTGGCTCTGGGCAGACCGGGAAGTCTGAAACACGATGTCGCCCTCCTGGACCGTGATCGCAGGCGACGGACTGCACGACCAGGCGCACAGAACCGCGGCCACGGCGAGAATCCGTACACGCGCCTCGGACCAGCGCGCATGTCCCGGGGACCACCGCGTCAGGTTCCGCATCCGTTCCTCCCGGCCGCCGGCCCGTCGGCGACCACGTCCCGTTCGAGCGTCGGGTTCTTGCGCATTCGAAGCAGGAAATAGCCGGCGCACAGCCAGAGCAGAGCCAGCGTCATCCAGGCCACGAGCGAGTGGCTCAGAGCCCACGGATTCGTGGCGTTCGGATCGGCCGAGGGCACGATGTCCTTGGTATTGTTCACAGCGGCGTGCATGAGCATGACCGGCAGCAGGGTGCCGCGTGTGTGGGCGAACAGCCACGCCATCGCCACCGACAGCGCCGTGACCTGCAGAAGGTAGAGCGGGAACGACTGGCCAGCCGTGTCGACGCCGGAAATGAAGAACAGGGGAAGGTGCCAGCACGCCCACAGCAGGCCGAGGAGCACGCTCCCGCCCCCCAGACCGAAACGCGCCGCGAGCCGCGGCAAGGCATACCCGCGCCATCCGACCTCCTCGCCCGACTGGCCGCCCACCACAGTGGACCCGACCGTCGCGGCGAGCATCAGGTACCAGGGGAGTCGGCCAAAGAGCGGCCACGCGCCCGTGACGGCCCGGTGCACGAGGGCGACGGTGAGTTTGATGACGACGATGTAGCCGGCGGCGAATGCGTACCAGCGCGCGGGGACCCGCCACTCGACGAGGCGCCGCAGGAGCGCAGCCACTCCGCCGCGACCAGTTTCCCGGCTCGTGAACCACAGGGCGACGTATCCGGGCGCGAACGTGCCGAGCAGGAACAGGAGCCCGCGCGGCCACGCGGCCGGCGTCAGGCTCCCCGCGAAGAAGAAGCCCCACGTGATGAGATAGGTGACGACAAAGTATGCGGGCAGGGGAGTGGCTACCACCTGGCGCCGTGCTCCTCGAGCTGTTCGTTGATATGGGCTTCCCAGTCTCGCCTGCTTCCCATGCTGTATATTGCCGCATTCTTCAACGTGACCTTCTTCCATGAGACTGTCTGATCATTCAAGCAGGGTTCATGGGTCGTCGCGTTGCGACACTTGAGTGACCCTTCGATCACGTTCGCCCTCATGAGCCCGTCGAACACGAACAGGTTGCGTATGACGGTTCCTTTCTCGTCATAGAGAGGGTTCCTGGCCTGGAAGGAGAGCTTCATGGTCGCCGCTCCCAGGGAATATTCCATGTATCCGTACAGATCGTTCTTCTCTCTCCACAGATACACATCCTCGCCGTCCTGGTGTTCCTGCGAATACGTCATGTTCGAGAATTTTCCGAGGAACTCGAAGGGTGGAGAGGCAGCCCCGAACGAAAGTGTCGGGACGATCGCAATGACCCAGAGCAACCATCGACGCATGAGCACCTCAGCGGTTCACACCTTGGTGAAGACGAAGAGGGCGACGAAGAGTCCCTCGCACACGAGCGACGCGACGCCCATCGGCTCGAGCCAGGCGTCGGGCTCGGCCGGCAGCCCGGGCAGCCCGACCGTGCGGCTCGCCACGTAGGCGAGCAAGGAGCCGCCGGCGACCAGCAGACCCAGGAGCCACCCCAGATCGCGCCGATTTCGAAACAGGCCGAACGCCGCGACCAGCGCACCGACGCCGTTGGCGACGAACAGCACGCCTTTGTACGCGGCGTCGCCGAAGGCGTCCTGCGCCTCCACGAGGTGAATGAATCCCGTGCCGAGGATGGCGGCGGTCGCCAGCCACTTCAGGATCGGGGAAGACGCCGTGCGGTCGCCGGGTTGCATCGCGCGAATCCTACCGTATGCGGACGATTACGGCTTGCCGGCATGGCTGAGATCGGCCTTGACCTGCTCGTATTCGGATCGGAGCTGCTTGATGAACGGAGTGCTCTCGGGAAAGGATGTCCCGAAGCCACGGATCGCCTTCTCATAGAGCGAGGCTGCCGACTCGAGCTGCCCGCGTTGCTTCGCGATGAAGGCCAGTCCCCAGTAGACATCGGCCGTGACCTGGTGCGTCTCGCCAAACTTGTCGTGGAGGACCTTCAACGAGTCCGTATAGAGGGTCTCGGCTTCCTCGAGTTGACCCTGGTCGCGCAGCGAATTCGCCAGGTTGTCCTCGATCATGGCGCGGGCCACACGATCGGGCGCAGCCGGGCCGGACGCGATCGACAGGGCACGCCGCAGAAGCGGCTCGGCCTCCTTTCCCTTCGACTCGAGATTCAGCACGGATCCAAGGTTCATGAGAAGCCTGGCGAGAGCCGGGTCGCCGGGCTCCAGCACCTTCTCCTGAAGCGCGAGCGAGCGTCTGTGATATTTCTCCGCCTTCTCGTATTGGCCGTCGTTCTGGTAGGCAGCCGCCAGCGTGCTTGCGACTCGGGCCAGGCGGGGGTCGTCCCTCCCCAGCACCGTCTCCGCGCCTTGCAGTGACCGCTCCAATGATATTTGAGCCTTGGACCAGTCCTGTGTCTTCGTGTGGGCAAACCCCAGCATGTAAAGCACCGGCCACTTCTCCTCCGGCGGGATATCGGCCTCGAGCGCCGCCTCGAGCAATTTCTGCGCCTCGGTGAATTGGCCGACAGTCATGCGCGAATCGGCATCGCGCACAAGATTCCGCCAGTCGTCATACGCCTGGGCCGGGCTCGCTGTCCCGACAGCAAGAAGCAGAATGGTGACTGGCGCCAGGAGTCGTGCGGTACTCACGCCGGCGGCCACTTGCGATCGTGCAATTCGGCCGGCAGCTGCTGCGGGTCCTCGGGATAGATGGTGCTCCGGTCGGCTCCTGCTTCGTGCCGCGGGGCACCGAAAAACAGCCACAGCACCTCTTCCTCGGTGTCGTTGAACACCTGACGGAGGCAGGTGTTCGCGGAGAAGGGCGGAAGTCGCCACAGACGCGCTGCCAGCTTCTCGGTGCCCAGCTGCTCAGCCAGGTTCGTGTTCGGGATCTTCATCATGTTCGACTCGCGCCAGAAGGCGTCACGCGGCAGCAGAAACGAGTACGGTTTCAGGGGGGATGACACGCGAACGCCTCCTGGAGTTGCGCCAGCTGCTCGGCGTAGATGCGTCGGAGCAGCGACGGGGCCATCATCCGTTCAAGCCAGCCACGAAGCCCGCTCGACTCCCATTCAGTCTTGATCGTGACTTCCGACTCGCCTCCTCCGGGACGAGGAACCACGATGAAGCTGGTTCGAGCGCCTGTCGCCAGGTCGGTTTCCACAAGCTCTTCGCCGGGCTTCGGCTCCGAGATCTCTGCACGGACCCGCCGGGTGGTGCCAAACAGTTTGACCTCGAAGCGGATGATGGTTCCTTCGCCCGAGCCACCGCGTTCCACCTCCAACCGAGGAAAGTAGCGACGAGGCAGCATGCGAGCGTGGCCGTCACGATAGTCCGCGATCAAGGAGTAGACGGCTTGAGGCGGTGCCGGGATCAACGCCCTGCTCGAAACCTGAACGACGCGCATCACCCCGACTCCGAGACACGGAAGCCCTTGGCGGACACTCAGATGATGCTACTCGGGAGACCTCACCTGCGAAGCCGACTTCACCATGGCCGCGCACAGGACGATGAGCGACGCGACCCACGCATAGTACCCCGGTCCGAGACGCATGTGAAATTCCTCGGACATGCGCCCGGGCATGTACCCGAGGCCCGGGGCGCACGCCACGAGTGTCGCGGCGACGAGAGGCACGAGCACCCACGCCGAGTCGAAGCGGCGCCCGCGCTGGACCGCGATGGCCGACCACAGCATGAAGACGTTTCCGCTCAGAAGAACCGCAGGAAACCAGACGAGGAGGCCTTCCGAACCACGGGAGCCGAGAAGCAGTCCTATGAGCGCACCGCTGAGCCATGCCATCTGCCACCCGAAGAGAATCCGATCGCCCGCACTCGCGAGCCCCTGAGGGAGAGCCGCCGGGATGACGAGCGACACCGCGTACAGGAGCCAAGCCCATGAGAACAGCTTGCGCGAATCGAGCCTGCCCGCAGTGATCCAGCGTCCGAAGAGGTGTTGCACGGTTCCCCGCAGGTATCGCCAGAGCGCGACCTGGCCCGCCACGTAGAGAAGGGACCATGCCGCCATGGGCCAGGGGGTCTCGATCAGAGCATCGCGGAACTCACGCCCCGGGCTCGCATCGCTCAATTCGATCAGAATCAACACGGCCAGGACATGAAGCGCCGGCAGCAGCACCGCGCTCCGCTCGAATCGGCCGGCGCGGGCAGCCACCGCGAGCCCGCCGATGAGAGCCCACAGAACGGGAGTGGCAACGAATGCTCCGATCAGGCCGAAAGAGCCCAGCGGAGCCGACGAAAGAACGATCAGGATGAAAGAGCCATGACCGGAAGCGGCCGTTCCCAGACTCAGCAGAGACAACACCACGCCGTACGCCAGGCCGGCGCATCCACCCTCGAGAATGGCCCTCGACAGCGGTGTCATCGTCATGCACGCACTACCTCTTCTCCGGCGGAATGCTCCGGATGGGCGCCGAGAACTTCGCGTGTACCGCGGGATCGACCGGTCGGTGCCGGACTTTGGTGCTCGCCGGGTCTTTGCCGAGGAAGTTGTCGCCTTTCCAGTTCGTCGCCGGCCTGATCGGCCTCGGGACGAATCCGCCGCCGCAGTTCGGGCAGATGTTCCCCAGGACGTTGTTGACGCAAGGCGCGCAAAAGGTGCATTCATAGCTGCAGATGCGTGCCTCGATCGAGTCAGGCGGCAAGGCCTTGTTGCAGTTCTCGCAGGTCGGGCGGAGCTCCAGCATCGGCGTCGTGACCCTATGTTATCTCTTCCTGTATACGTCAGTGCTCAGGTACTTCAGGCCGGAGTCGCCCATCAACGTGACCACCCTGGCACCCAGCCCAAGCCGCTTAGCCACCCGGATCGCGGCGACGACGTTGGCACCGGAGGACGTCCCCGCGAACAGCGCCTCCTCGCGCGCGATGCGCCTCGCCATCTCCTTCGCGTCGTCCGTCCTGACCGGAAGGATCTCGTCCACGAGGGTCGGGTCCCAGAGCGGGGGGCTGAAGCCGATCCCGACGCCTTCGATGTTGTGAGGCCCCGCCTGGCCTCCCAGCAGCACCGAGGACTCGGCCGGCTCGACGACGACGATCTTGATGCCCGGCTTGTGTCGCTTCAGCACCGTCGCGACTCCCCGCGATGAAGCCGCCGTGCCCACGCAGTGAACGAAGGCGTCGATCTCTCCCTTGGTTTGACTCCAGATCTCCTCGCCCAGCGGGTAGTAGCCGGCGAGGCTGTCCTTGTTGTTGAGCTGGTCGGTCCAGTAGGTGTGCGGCTCCCGGCTCAACTTGCGGGCCGCCTCGATCATGTCGAGGATCAGCTTCTTGGTGGTCCGGCCCCCTTCGCTCGGGACGAGGGTCAGCTCCGCGCCCAGCGCCGCCATGTGATCCAGCTTCTCCTGGCTGAACGCGTCGGAGCTGACGATCCGGATAGGGTAGCCTTTGGCGGCGCAGATCAACGCCAAAGATGTCCCTGTGCTGCCGCCCGTGTACTCGAGGACGGTGTCACCGCTCTTCAGCCGCCCATCCTCCTCGGCCCGCGAGATCACCGCCAGCGCCATCCGGTCCTTGAAGCTGCCGGAAGGGTTCTCCCACTCGAGCTTCACGAAGATGTCCGCGCATCCGGCCGGTACGACCTTGCGAAGCCGGACCATCGATGTGTTCCCAATTGCGAGAAGAATATCCATCGGTCGCTCCTTTTGCGCGACACCTTCCAACGTGGTGCGAAGAGTGTTGCACCCGAGATCATGCCCGCCGGCGGAGCGACTGTCCGCCGGCGGACACCCGGACGATCATATCAAGCTCGACGTTGCATGCGCACCGGCCTAGGGCGACACCTGCGGCTCGCCGTAGATGAAGTCGTCCATGACGACGACGTCTCGACCCGGTGTCCCCGGGGCACGATTCCCGCTGGTGATCCGCACCATGTAGACACGTTCGCCGGCATCGAAGCCCACCCCCAGGAACGAGAGGTTGCCGGGAGTCTCGGGCCCCGGCAGGACATTACGGCTGAAGAGCAGCCGACCACTGGCGTCGAAATATTCGATCCTGGTGCTGGCGGTCTGATTGACGCCGGTGAAGACCGAACCGAATCCACCGACGGTTGCGCCTGTGCGGCTGCCGGGCACGAAGAAGACCGTCTCGGTGATGTTGCTGTCGAGAGCCGCGAAGAGTCGCTGCGGGCTGAAGGTACTGAAGATCCTGGGAAAGTCGGGGTGGAGATTCCCGAAACGGACCGGCGTGTTCGTCGGATTGTCGCTGTCCGCGCTCACCTGGAAGCCCGACCCCGGGGTGAAGAACACCGCGCCACGCGGGGAATTGGCGTTGAAGAAGTTCGGCGGGAGATTGTTCGGGGCCGAGAAGGCGTCCGGGACGCCATCCCAGTTGATCTCCCGGCGGCCACTGGGGAACGAGCCGGCCACGTTGGGGTTGAGGGCCCCGAGGAAGGCACGGAAGGCATCGACCGAGGCCTGGATATCGGCCGGGGTTGCCCCCGAGGATTCGAACACGACCGGCGCGGCCATGGTGAGCGCCGGCGACAGGAACATGAACAGCGCGAGTGCGATGATGACGGGCTTCATCTTGATGTCTCCCTTGTAGATGAGATCGATGTGTTTCAGCGTCCCTCTATCGGTCGTCTGAATCCCTCCCTTCCGACGCCGGCACCGCGGGGGACACCGACGTCGCGAACCCCGTCAGGACCCAGGCGCGCTGTGCGTTGGCGAAGCGCGGCGCCAGCATGCCGTCGTTGATCTCGCGCGTCACCGCGAACCGGTCGTAGCTGGTCGCGGGGAGGAACAGGCGCGCGTTGTCGTCGAACCCGTCGCTGGCGCTGTCCACGTCCCCCTCGACCGCCGAGATGACGCCGTCCCTGTCCTGATCGACCCGGGCGACCTCGTGCGCGTAGGCATCGAAGATTCGTTGCGGCAGCGCAGTCAGCCCCGGCTCGAACGACGCCACGCGCTCGAACACATCGAGGTAGATCTCGTTCGCCAGGCCGCTCGGGATGAAGCGGTTCCTGAACTCGCGCTGCGCGTCGTCGTCCCCGTCGAACTTGTCCGGGTCGCGGGGGAGGAACGGACTGTCCCCGTATCTCGTCGGGTCGTTCTGGAAACCCGAGGGCCCCGAGCCGGGGACGAGATCGCTGAGGGCGCCGATCTGTCCGGCCTCGAACGTGCCCGCGATGCCGCCCGTGAAGGGGAGCTCGTAGAGCGGGAAGACCCAGTTGGTCGTGTAGTTGAACTCCCAGTATGAGTGCACGTCGCTCTGCTGCAGCGCGTTGTAGGCCCCCATGCTCAGGTAGATCGGGACGAGGTTGCCGTGGACATCGGGGAAATGATCGGACTCGGACGGGAACCGGACCGCGCCGCCGTCGGTCGTGAAGAGATGGCCGAAGACGTTGTTGCCCGTTCCCATCCCCCGCAACCGGTCGGCATCGACCTGGAGGATCGTCCCGAACTGCGGGTGTCCGTTCGGGCGCGGTGCGGCGACCGGCGCGACCCGGAGATCGTGGATCATCCAGCCCTCGTACCAGCCGCTCTCGTTGTTGATGACGAAGAGGGGGTGGATGTCGGTGAACACATCGATGAAGGCGCGGACGTCGTTCGGGTCCGTCGGGAGGCCGGGCTTCGGCTCGACCACGAGGCGGACCGCCCCGACCGTCGGCAGGCCGCAGTCGGCGCCGGTCACGGTGAGCTCGACGGCGTCGTTCACGCCGGGGAAAATGGTCGTGAACACGTTCGGCTCGAAATGATGCGTGTCCACGAGGTAGTACTGGAACAACTGGCTCGGCTGGTCCGCCTCCGCGAATGCCTGGATCGGCAGCGTGCTGTGGGGCCGGCCGGCGAGCCTGAGAATCCGCTGCTTGAGAGGCAGCGGCAGCGACCTGATATCGCCCCGGCCGGCGACCGACGCGATGTCGGCCTGGGCATGCGGGTTCGGATGGCAGGGCGGGGAGATTTTGTCGATCTCGACACCGGGCACTGTCGACGCAACCTGCGAGGCGCCGAGCACCAGGGCGCCGGCCATCGCCGCGGAGAGCACCAGCGGTGCCGCGAGACGTCTCGATTCGATGCGCATCATTCGGAGCTCCTCAATTAGGACGTTGGGGGATGGGGCGGCCCGGCCGGATTGCCGGGACGCCCGGTTCTTCAGTCTTCAGAGGGACGAAAAGGACACCGGGGCACGCCGGCGCTTCGCCGGAGACCAGCACCGGACTCCGAGAGTCGAAGTAGAGAATCTTCCTCGTGTCCCGCAGCTTGAGGGAGCGAACGCGATAGCCGCTCTCGTCGTAGACGAGACACAGCAGACCGCCGGGTGCGCCGATGGCCCATTCGATCGACGCCGCGTAGAACACGGCGGCCTCGCCGTCGCCACGCACGTACACCCAGGCCCGGGAGATCGCGGGCGAAACGACGAACTTGTACTCCCCGGCCGGGAGCATGCGGTGGTTCCACTTCGCGGCGACGGGAAGCGTGAAGCCTCCCATCAACCTTCCCCTGGTCGAGGGGGCCGAGGCCGCGACGCCGATGACCAGCTTCGAGAACATGCGCATGGTTGTCCTCCTCTTCCTAAGGGCGCCCCTCGTCCGCACTGTCCGCGTCCACCGTGACGTGGACGCCCTCCCCTTCGAGCACGCTCGCGACCAGCCTGGACCGACAGTGGATCTCGACTCCCATGTGGCTGAGCCGCCGAAGGGAATCGACACCGGCCAGATCGACGAAGACGACGCCCGCCAGATCGAGTCTCACCGCGCCACGGGACAGAAGAAGATCCAGGCATTCCCGCTCGAGCAGCGCGGCCCACTCCGCGACGAGTCGCCCTTCGAGCCTCAGATTGGCCCGGTAGCGAGAGCCCCTTTCGCGTGTGATCCTCAGCGTCACGTCGACCTCCTCGTCACTTTGGCTACGGGAGGTCTATAGGCACGCCGCGTGCCAGGCGCGTCTCACGCGCGCCGAATGAACGGAAGCCGCTGAACGGAGTCGAGTTGGGTGGATGGACGACTTACCGATCCGGCGGAGCCGGAGCGGGGATGCATGCCGACCAGTTGGGAGAATGCCGAAGGGATGGCAGTCGATCAGGGATTGCGGTGGATGCCGAGCTTCTTCATGCGGGCCTCGAGGGTCGTGCGCTTGAGGTCCAGGATCCTGGCGGCGCCGCGCTCACCGCTGACCCGCCAGCCGGTCTCCTCGAGAACCGTGAGGATGTGCCGGCGCTCGACCTCCTCGAGCCGGCGCGCTTCCTGCCGGGCGTCCCCGCCGGCCGGCGCGGGCGCGAACTCGCCGAGCACGAAGTGCCCCTTGGGCGACAGGATGACCGCCCGCTCGATGACGTTCTGCAGCTCGCGCACGTTCCCCGGCCAGGAGTAGGCGGTCAGCCGGCCCAGTACGTCGTCCCCCAGCGAGCCCACGTGCTTTCCCATCTTCGACGCGTACAGCATGGCGAAGTGCCGGGCGAGACGGGGGACGTCCTGCAGCCGCTTTCTCAACGGCGGCACGACGATCGGAAAGACGTTGAGCCGGTAGAAGAGGTCCGCCCGGAAGCGCTCCTCGCCGACCGCCCGCTCGAGGTCGCGATTCGTGGCCGCCACCAGCCGCACGTTGACCTTCAACGTCTGCGTCCCGCCGACGCGTTCGAACTCGCCGTCCTGCAGCACACGCAGGAGCTTCGCCTGCAGCTCGAGCGGAAGGTCGCCGACCTCGTCGAGAAAGAGCGTGCCCCCGTTGGCGAGCTCGAACCGGCCGACCTTCCGCGCAAGCGCGCCGGTGAACGCCCCCTTCTCGTGCCCGAACAGCTCGCTTTCGATCACACCCGCCGGGAGGGCGGCACAGTTCACCTTCACCAGGAGTTTGTCCTTCCGCAGGCTCAGACCGTGGATCGCGCGGACGATCAGCTCCTTGCCGGTCCCCGTCTCGCCGGTGACCAGCACGGTGGAATCGGTCTTCGCCACCTGGCGCACGTTCGCGAGGACGGCGTGGATGACCGGGGACTCCCCCACGACGTCGCCGAACGCGGCCTCCGTCCGGACTTCTTCCTGAAGATAGACCTTCTCCTCCTCGAGGCGCGCCTTCAAGGTCGCGATCTGCTCGTAGGCCAGCAGATTCTCGATGGCGAGCGCCACCTGCTCGCCGATCGCCACGAGCAGCGAGGCGTCGTCCTCGCAGTACCGCCCGGGCGTGTGGCTCCCGACGTTCAGCGTTCCGAGGATCTTCCCCTTGGTCGACAGGGGAACCGAGACCGCGGAACGGATCCCCTCCTTGAGCAGCGGAGCGTGCTCGGGGAACGGAGGCGCCTTCTCGAGATCCGGCGTCAGAAGCGGCGCGTGGTGATCGAACACCCAGCCGGCGCGGGACCCCTGCCTCGGCCACTCGGTCCCGAGTGGGATGAGAGTCGGCGACGGCACGGCCCCCGCGACCCCCAGCACCCTGAAGACATCCCTGACGGGATCGTGCAGGACGAGCGCGGCCCGGTCGAACGGGATCGCGCACCGCAGCGCGGCCACGGTTGCCGAGAACAGGGAATCGCGGTCGAGACACGTGACGATGGCGTTGTTGACGTCGAGCAGGACGCGCAGGCGTTCCTCGGACGTTCGGAGCTCGGCAGTCCGGGACTGCACGACATTCCGCAGATCACCCACCACGCGCCGCAGCTCGATCTCGCACATCGCGGACGTCGCGAGGATCCGCAGGATCCCGATCTCCTCCTCGGTCCATGCGTGAGGCTGCCCGTCCACGACGCAGAACGTCCCGAGGGCGTGTCCGTCGGAGGTGATCAGCGGGATTCCCGCGTACGCGATCACGCCGTCGGAGACGGCGAGGTTGTTCTCGAAGCGCGGATCGCGCCGCGCGTCCGGCACGACGAGAGGCTCCCCCGATCCCACGGCATGCTTGCAGAACGAGTCGGTCAGAGGGGTCTGCCGCGTGGAAGCGAGCGGCTCGGTCAGCCCGCATTGACTCTTGAAGAACTGCCGATCGCCGTCCACCAGCGACACGAGCGCCACCGGCACGCGCAGCACGGTCGTCGCCAGGCGCGTCAACCGGTCGAACGCCTCCTCGGGCGGCGAATCGAGAAGCATCGTCCGCCGCAGCGCCTCGAGCCTGGCCTCGTTCCCGATGACTTTGAAGAGCTCTTCCGAGGCCAAGCCGCAGGACTCCCGCAGATGGAGGTGGACTGCCCAGAACTATAACTCCGGGCGGGGCCGGGCGGCAAATACGTGCAGCACGGCGCCGGCGAAGACCATCACGCAACCCACGAGGGTCGGTCCGTCAATCCTGCGGAAAAGCCCTGATTTGGCGGTATAATTCGGTACCGACCTGCCTTTGGAGACCATGATGATCCAATCCACCACCCTTCGGACGATGGCCATACTTCTGTCTTGCCTCGGGTCCGTCGTTGTCGGCAATCGCCAGACGCTCGCCGAACCGGTCTTCGCGGGGGCAACCTCCGAGATCGGTCCAGCCTCGTTCGGGTCGGCGATCGGGGACATGAACGGAGACGGGATACTCGACCTGGTGACGACCGACAATCTCGCCGGGGGAATCTCCGTCCTCATCAGCCGGGGGGACGGCACGTTCGAGCCGCGGAGTTTCACGCCCCTCAACGCCGCTCCGCTTGCAATCGCCCTGAACGATCTGGACCTCGACGGCGATCTCGATCTGGTCGTCACCATTGGAGGAGGGTTCGGCGTGACTCTCAACTCCGGGGATGGGCATTTCGATCCCCTCACAAGGTACACTCCGCCCAGCGGCGCGACCCAGGCGGTATCCCTTGTGATTGCCGATTTCAACGGCGACGACAGCGTGGACGTCGCGGTCTCCGAGATTTCCACGGGAAGCGTCTACGTCTACCTCAGTCGTGGCGGGTTCGGATTGTGGGACATTCGGAAGGTCCCGGCGGGTCGTTTGCCCCGGGCGCTGGTCGCGGCCGATTTCAACGCGGACGGAAAGGTCGATCTGGCGGCGGAAGGGTTCTGCGCCACCGGCGACCCGACCTGCTCCCAGGGGGAGATCGCCGTGGTACTAGGGCATGGGGACGGGAGCTTCGATCCGCCGGTCCTCTATGCCGCGGGACCGCGTCCGGCCACGACTCTGAGGACGGGCGACTTCAACGCGGACGGCGTTCCGGACCTCGCCACCGCGAACCCGGGCGCCGTCTCCATCCTGTTCGGCGTCGGGAACGGGTCGTTTCGCCCCCGGGCGCAGTTCGACACGATGTCGGATCCCTTCAGCCTCGTCGTCGCCGATTTCAACAGGGACCGCAAGGACGATATCGCCTTCGTTGCGAGCGATCGGTTCGCGGTCCTGCTCGGTCGCGAAGATGAAAGCCTCCGTTCCACGCAACCCGGCGCGACGGGTGGGCTTCCTTTCGCCCTCGCTGCGGCGGATTTCAACGGTGACGGAGGGGTGGATCTTGTCATCAACCACCGCTCGCCCACGCTCGGATTCGAACCGGGGTACGCGTCGGTCTATCTGGGACAGGGGGACGGGACATTCCGGCAGCGGGCATTGTCCATGGAGGCGGATCCGACCGCGCTGGTCGACGCCGATCTGAATGAGGACGGCCGGCCGGACCTGGTCGTCCCCATGAAGGGGAACGCCGGCGTGTCGATCTTCCTGAACCAGGGGGCCGAGAACTTCCTGGCGGCGGCGACTGTCCCGGCGGGCAGCGGACCGACCGCGGCGCTCGCCTCGGACTTCAACGGCGACGGCCACGTGGATCTGGCGGTGACGAACGGCGCTTCAAACGACGTGTCGATCCTCCTCGGAGATGGGGCGGGACACCTGGTGCCGGGCTCCCGGCCGGGTGTGGGGTCTACCCCCTCCTCGATCGCCGCCGGGGACTTCAATGAAGATGGTGTCGTCGACCTTGCCGTGACGAATTCGTTCTTCGACTACACCGGGGCCACGGGCGATCTCTCCATTCTCGTCGGGGTCGGCGACGGCACTTTCGCGCCGGAAAGCCGCATCAGCGTGAGCGTCGGCCCCCAGTTGGTGGTGGTGGCCGACTTCAACCTGGATGGCCACGACGATCTGGCGGTTGTGTCCACGGACAGATACACATGGGGAATCTTCCTGCTGCTCGGGCGGGGGGACGGCACATTCACCAGCGGCACGACTCTTTCGAATCTGCTGGCGCCCCAATCACTGGCGACCGGAGATCTCAACGGCGACACTCTGCCCGATCTCGTTGTCTCGAGTGCCGGGCAGGGCGTGATCGCGACTTATCTCGGACAGGGCGACGGGGAGTTCCTGCCGGCGAAGACGATGTTCGTGCTCGGGGAATCGGGCAGTATCGTCCTCGCCGATTTCGATGCGGACGGGCGCCTGGATCTGGCGGCGCGATCGCTGTGGGACGGCCCGTTTCAGGACAAGGTTCTGGTACTGCGCGGTGGCGGTGACGGGACGTTCTCGCCGCTCTCGAGGTTCGCGGTTGGCGCCGGACCAGCAGCGATGATCGCCCGGGACCTCGATGGCGACAACCGGCCCGACCTGGCGATCGCCGGTGATGGTCTGGGCTCCAACGGGATCATGACCCTGCTGTTCAATCGGCATCCCGGGCCCGACTCGGACCACGATGGCGTCCCGGACGAATCGGATGACTGCACCGATACGGATCATGACGGGTTTGGCGACCCCGGCTTCCCGGCGAACACCTGCCCTACGGACAACTGTCCTCACGTCGCCAACCCGGACCAGGCGAACGGCGATCACGACGCGCTGGGAGATGCCTGCGATGCGTGCACCGACTCGGATCATGACGGGTGGGGCGACGCGGGGTATCCGCAAAACCTCTGCGCGCCGGACAACTGTCCCGCCGTCGTCAACCCGTTCCAGGCGGACGCCGACCACGACGGCGCCGGGGATGCCTGCGACACCTGTAGCGATCCCGACGGCGACGGGTACGGCTCGAGAAGCCGCGTGTTTCCCATGACCTGCCCGCTGGATAATTGCGGCAACGTCTACAACCCGGGGCAGGAGGACGCCGACGGGGACGGCATCGGAGACCTCTGTGACCCCTGCCCGCACGACGCCGCCAACGATTACGACCGCGACGGCGTCTGCGGCGATGTGGACAACTGTCCCCTGCTGCCGAATCCATCGCAAGTCGATCAGGACCATGACGGACGGGGTGACGGTTGCGACAATTGCCCGACCGTCCCGAACCCCGACCAGGCGGACGGAAACCATGACGGATCGGGGGACGCCTGCCAGCCGAGCGTACGGATCTACGCCGTTCGGGATCAGGGGGGATCCGAATTGGAGGTCTTCGCCACCGCCCAGGATCCGCAGGGGGAAACGCTGAACGGGACGATTCAGGTCTTGGAGACGAAGGCCACGTCCAGGGACCTGCCGGACATGGGATTGACCCGGAACTGCGCCGACGGGATCTTCCCCGAAAACATCCCCGGCGAGGGGATCGGTTTTGCCAACGGCTCGATTGGCTTTCCCGTGCTGTTCGATCATCAACTCGGGGCTTCGAACTTCAGTCTCCCTTGCGGGTCAGGCTTCTCCACGTATTACCTCGCCCGGGGCTCGTGCGACCTGGCCGGCGGTTTCGACACGACATTGTTTCTGGAGGGGCTCCCGCTGCCTGCGCCGATCTGTCTTCTGAAGGGCGGCTTCGGCGGTCCGCGCTTCGATGCCACCGTGCTCGGCTACGACACCGGCAGCATCGCAATGAATTTACAGCAGAAACTGACGCTCACGTTCCCGTTCACCGGCGTACTGCCGACGCAGGTCGACATCTCCGGTCTGTCCGTGGGCGCCGAGCACAGCCTCCGCATCACCGCGACCGACGGGAACACGCTGCCGGCGAGCGCCGAGGCCCCATTCCTCTATCAAGGCGAGTCGGTTATGACCTTCCGGCCCCCCATAACGACCGTGTCGGACATCTTGATCAACTTCACGAGCGGTCCGGGAAAGGGAGCGGGGCTGCTGACCTGGACCACCGATCTCGAGTTCGACCTTCTCGGATTCAACGTCGTGACGTACGACGCGCGCGGGAGCCGTGTGCAGCTGAACTCCGTCGTCATCCCGTGCGAGGAGTGCATCACCGGGACGGGACACACCTACACGTTCGTCGTCCCCAAGCACAAGAGCGGCAGAAGCGTCTACATCGAAGTCGTGCACGTCGATCACAAGGTCGACCTCTTCGGCCCCTCCCGGCGGGAGTGAACGAAGATCAGATAATTTCCCGCACCTGTCACCTGCGGTGATGCTTCGCGATCTCCTCCTCCCCCGACGTTTTGAAAATTCGGCCATCCGAGGCTCGACGCTGCACGCCTCACACCCCAGCAATGTGACACCCGTCGGCTCGAGCCAAGTGTTCGGCTCGGGCGGCCCGTGCCGGGCGAGTTACTTCGATTTAGAACGCTGGAAGGCCATCCACGTGACGGTGTCCCAGGCGTTGTGAATGCCGATGAACAGCAGCAACAGCGTGGCGGCGCCGATTCCGAACAGGGATGTTGTCGGTTTGTGGCGAAGCATCATCCCAGCGATCACAAGGGCCACGTACACCGCGAGAGGCAACAGGAGATGGCACAGCCAATCTTCAAGCACCGGCCTGTAGTGGCCCTCGCTCAGCACACGCCGAATGCGCACCGCGACGACGACAACGAAGACCAACCCCGCAAGACCGGTCATCGCAATCGCCAGGCCGGCTTGCGACAGCGCGCCCCAAGGCGCGCTGAGAATCGCGGACACGAGCAGCGCCGAGCAAAAATGAACGATGGTCGGCGTGCTGAACACCGAGAATCCCAGGACCGGAATGGTACCTCGCGACTGTGCTTCCGGGATTAACGTGACGACGACAAACATCAGTCCGGTCAGTCCTGCGGACGAGGACCCTACGATGACATAGAAACTTTCCCAGGCCGCGAGTAGTGAGACGCCTGCATCATGCATGAAGAGCCTCCCGTGGCTGTCCGCTCTTGTCCGCCGCGATTCTACGTTTCATGAATCCGCGTCCACTACCTCGCCCATCCTGGACGGTGGATCGCATCGTAGGAACGACTCGGACCAGCGGATGAGTCCGTAGCGAACGGGGATGGGCCCCTCCACGAGCTCGGATCACCCCCTGCCGCCACGCGTCAATCTCGAATCTCGGCCTCGACGAGCTTCCCCAGGAGAGCGAACGATTCCTGCCAGCCGAGATAGCAGGCCTCGCGAGGAAACCGGACATGATACGGCCAGTGCTGCCGGAACTCTCTTCGCTCGGTTACGCGCTCCGCCGTCGCGGCGTCATGGAAGGCGACCCATATCATGAAATTCACCCCTGCGAGCCGCGATCTCGTGGTCGGACCGGAGGTGAATCACCTGACGCCTCTCGGACGATTTCACGTCGTCGATTGCGGGATCCTCCGCATACCCAGGACCGCAGGGGCCGGCCCATCATTAGGTGTCTTTAGAGGAGGGGCACGATGAAAAGCGACGCGCGATCCCGTCTGTGGCGGCTGCTGTCGGCCTGCGCGTGTGTCCTCCTGCTTGCGCCCGCGACGGCCCTCGCCGCCACCCGCATCCAGAACGACGACCCGGCCGTGCGCTACTCCGGCACCTGGTTCAATCTGACCCGGACGCAGTTCGACGGCGGCGGCGCCACGACGTCGATGGGCGCGGGGGACCGCGCCGTGCTCGGCTTCACGGGCACGGGGGTCCGCTGGATCGCCTATCGCGACGAGTGGTCCGGCCTGGCGAACGTCTACCTGGACGGGACGCTCCGGGCGACGATCGACACCTTCAGCTCGCCGCCCCAGGCCCGAGCCGTCGTCTGGGAAGCCGCCGGTCTGCCGGAGGGCGGCCACACCCTGACGATCGAAGTCGCCGGGTCCCACGACGCGTCCTCGGGCGGCGCGTGGGTCTGGATCGACGCGTTCGAATTCGACGAGACGGCCGGTCCACCGCCGCTCTCCATCACGACCGGCTCCCTCCCGGACGGTGTGCAGGGAACGGCGTACGGCGCCACGCTGACGGCCGCGGGCGGCACGACTCCCTACGCCTGGTCGATCGTGTCGGGGAGTCTGCCGGCGGGGCTGACCCTGGCCTCCGGCACGGGGACGATCTCCGGCACGCCGGCGGCGGCCGGCACGAGCGTCTTCACCGCGCAGGTGACGGATCGCGACGCGCGATCGGCGACCCGCCAGCTGAGCCTCACCATCCAGCCGGGAGCGGGGACCGGGCAGGAGCTCATGCCCGCGAGCACGGACGCCTGGTCGGTGTTCGCGCCGCGGGCGCAGTCGGCGCCGGTCGTGTCGACGTCGGGGGGACCCGGTGGGTACGCGCTGAGCGTGTCCGGCGGCGGGCTGCCCGACGTCTACGGAGGATGGAGGGCGCGCATCGGCGGGATCGCGGGAGGGAGCTACTACCGCTTCAGCGCGCGGGTCCTGCCGTCCGACCTGGCCTCGCTGCGCGAGTCGATCTCGATCCTGCTGCGTTGGAGCGGCTCGTTCGGGCCGGAGGAGACTCCCGACTATGTCTGGGATTTCAAGCCGGCGGCGCAGCCGCCGGGCGCGCTGACCTTCGATCGAATCGTCCAGGCCCCTCCCGGGAGCACGGCGGTGGACGTCGACCTTCTCCTGCAGTGGTCCGCGGCCGGGCGGGTGACGTTCGACGAGCTGAGCCTGAAGCCGTCCGCGGCCCCCGCCCCGCGCCGGGTGCGCGTGGCGGCGATCTACTACCGCCCGTCCGGCACGCAGAGCGGCTACGAATCGGTGCAGCGGGCCGCGAGCTACGCCGAGCAGGTGGCGATCGATCACCGCCCGGACATCATGGTCCTGGGAGAGCAGCTCAACGTGATCGGGGTCCCCGGCACGCCCGACGACAAGGCCGAGCCGGTGCCGGGGCCGAGCAGCGACGTCCTGGCCGGCGTCGCCCGGCGCCAGGCCGTCAACATCGTCTTCGGCCTGGCGGAGCGCGTCGGCGACAGGCTCTACAACACCGCCGTCCTGCTCGATCGGAACGGGAACATCGCCGGGAAGTACCGCAAGGTGCAGGTGCCGCGTTCGGAGGTCGACGAGGGGATGGTGCCGGGGGACTCCGTGCCGGTGTTCGACCTCGATTTCGGGAGAGTCGCGCTCCTGATCTGCCACGATCTATCGTTCCCCGAGCCGGCCCGCGAGGCGGCCCTGCAGGGGGCCGATCTCCTTCTCGTCCCCTACTGGGGAGGACGAGTGACGATGGCGCACGCCCGGGCGATCGAGAACGGAATCCACCTCGCCCTGTCGGGCTACGACCAGGCCAGCGAGATCGTCGACCCGCTCGGCACCGTGCTCGCCTCGATCGGGGAGATCACGGGGGCGCCGAAGGTCGCGGTCGCTGACATCGATCTGTCACGCCGCTTCCGCGAGACGTGGCTCGGCGACTGGCGCGACATCTCCAACAAGGAGCGGCGCGCCGCTCCGTACATCTACCGCGTGCCCTGAGCGGAGACGGCCGCACCTCTGGCGGATGACATCACCTACGCGGCCAATCCGCGCCGCGCGGTCAAGCGCGCCTGCGAAGAGACACATGAGTCGCGCGAACGCCCGCGACGTGCTTCACGCTTTCGTAGCCTACCTGGTTCGGCCCGGCACCGAAGCCGTCGATCGAGACCGCAAAACTGCTGACTCGGAGTTTCGACATGACGTTCCTCTGAGGAGGTGCCTCAGGATTCGATGGACGCGCGGCGGGGCGCCGGACGCCCGGGTTCAGCGACGCGCGCCACGTGACCGCTTGACGCTCTTGAGGCGGCGCTTCGCGCGTGTCCGCTGCAACACGTTGTTGGGCCGCGTCCGGCTCACCAGCGGGAACCGCTCGGGGAATTCTATGGACTCGATCGAGAGGTCGACGTCGAGGTCGGGCCAGTAGATATGCGTCGGGTGCGGCAGCGCCACGTTCAGCACCTGAGCGACGGGAGCGTCCTTGAACCAGGGAAACTTCTTGAACGGCAGGAAGAGCTCGCGGCCTCCGACCAACACCCAGAGGCCATGCTGAGACACGTTGGTGACCTCAACGTCCAAAATGCTTCTTCCACGCAGCGCGGATCTCACGTTCATGCCTCCGGACAAGGTATAGGGCGCTCGTCAGGCGCCGGGCGCTCATGCCATCGCTTCGGGCCAACTCGATCTTCGGTTCCAGCCAGAACTTCGCTTCTCCATCCGCATGATGGACGTGAACATGCGGTCGCAACTCCTCACGCGAGAAAAAATAAAAGCGATAGCCGGCATGGCGAAAGACTGTTGGACTCACCTCCCTATGTTACACGGTCCCCGGCGGAGCGGATGACCAATACGAGGTCGCCGGCCTTGATGGTTGGCTCCATCGCGCCCGTCGGAACCCGGAAGACCCTGGGGCCCACCCAGCTGCAATCCAGGGTGGACAACAGCACCAAGACCAGAATTGCCCCGAACCTGGCCGGTCGACTCACGCTTCCTGCTTCGATGCCACCCGCTTCGCTGCCTCCTGGGACGTCATGACCGGATGAACCTCGAATTCAACCAGATCGGTCCAATTCCGAATCCAGTCCTCGAGAAGCGCCCGGTCGGCTGTTTCCATGAGCTGATAGCAGGTGGACAAGTCCTCAGTCACCCAACTCGAGATGTACGCAAGACCCTCGGGGGCCATACGGCCGCGTTCCCTGAACCGGCGGTATACGGGCGCCGCGTCACCGTTGCGGAAGCGCTCGACGACCATGTAAAGGGGCACGCTAATCTCTCCTTGTTCAAGACGCTGGCGAACATGACCGCGGAGGTGTCATGATCGGGGCTTCGCAAGATCGTCGCCGCCTGCCGACCCGCTCGTGAGATGGATGACCGCGCTCAGAACCCCGTCGACGACACCGGCCATTCGAACGTAATCAAGGGTCTCCGGCAGATCGTGAGGTGTATGGTAATTGAAATTGCGCATGAAGGCCGTGTCGGTCACCATGACTGCGGGGTAACCCGCAGCCCAATAATTCCGCTGGTCTGACAGATCGGCGCCGATCTCGACCGGGCCGGAGTAGCTCACCGCGGGGACAGTGGTGGCACCGCGGAAGCACATCTTTACCCTCCGGGCGAGAGAGCGGTCACGCCACCGGCCGGCAATGGAAATGAAATCGCCGCGTCGTGGGTAGATGAGATAAAGATGAAGTACCCAATCATCTCCAGCGAGATCATGGCCTCCACGGGCGCACCGGCCTTGCGCAGCGACTTCGCATGAGTCGCGCTTCCCATCTCAGGGCCCCCGAAGTATGGCGGCTCCTCAGTCGAGAATGCGACAAGCTCAATTGACGATTGCAGCTTCCGGGCACTGAGGAGCCGCCCGAGTTCCAGAAGGCCGGCGACACCGCTCGCGTTGTCGTCGGCGCCGGGGAATTCTCCGTAAACGTCGTAATGCGCGCCGACCACGACCTTGCGGCCAGTCGCAGGGCCGTACGTTGCGATGATGTTCCTGAATGGTTTGTGAAATGCCTCGTACGGCTGTTCCGTCACTACGGCACCAGTCCTGGAGAGAGCGGCCTTGATGTAGTCCGCCGCGAGGTTGAGGCTGGCTGGTGCGGTCGGGTTCCTCGGAAAGGCCTGTGTACTGAGGTACTCGACGTGCGTTCGAAGAGTGGCAGGATCGGCTCGGGCACCTTCAGGGAACGGATGACGACCGATGTTCGGCTGCCGGACCATCAGGCCAATGAGCAGCACAATCAGGGCCAGGCCGGTCACGACGCCTACCATGATTCTAATGATGCTCGGAATCAGCTTGCGATCTCCCCTACTCCTGAACCGGCGATCCCGATTGCAGCCAGGCCTCTGCAGAGGCCGTATCGCGAAACACCGCGAAGCGAGGATCGAAGTCCGCGCAGAGAATCGAATACATGCGCGCCATTCCGAAGACCACGTCGTCCGTGGCCACGAAGGCCGTGGGCCCAAGGGGGTAGCGATGGCTGAGCTTGCGCAGGTGACTCACGAGCTCCCGGACCTGCCGTCCTCCCATGTCCGTCGTAGCGTCGCGCGCATCGATCAGCTCGGGGATGCCAAGAGCGTTCGCCGCCTGCTCGCGCTCCAGGTGAGCGAGAACGTCATGCAACGAGATGTTGCCGCGCGCGGTAGCGCGCAGCATCCGCTTGTCCGATACGTCTTCGATTTCGATAGGCATCGTGGCCTCCCGGGTGCACGCATCTTACCGCATGCGGACAAATCACTTGCTGCCTACACAGGAAGAGAAACTGGTTGACAAGCTGGCAGCGGGGGAGTATCTGTCGTGTAACGATCAATCAGTCAGCGAGGCTCTGCCTCTTGAGAGCGCTAATCCCCTGAGGAGGCCACCATGAGGGGTTCCCGAACGTCCGTCTCACGGAATCGGTGTATCCGGTCGGTCGTCTTCGTTGGACTGCTGTCCGCGGGGCCGATCCTCACGGCCCCGGTCTGGGGGCAGCCGCAGTTTCCGAATCCGGTCTACGAGGTCGGCACGAACCCCTACGGTCTCGTGAAGGCCGACTTCGACGGTGACGGGATCGCCGACCTGGTCGCGTCCGACTATGGTTACGGCCCGAACTCGGCCAATTTACCCGCGGGCGGCTTGGCGTTTCTGCGCGGGCTGGGGGATGGCGTCTTTGAGGAGGCGGTCCCGATTTCGATGCTGAGCGGCCCTGCATCGGTGCTGACCGCCGACGTGAACGGCGACGGCCGGCCGGACCTGCTCTGCGAGTCGTTTTCGGCTTCCTACCCCAACGGGATCATCTCCCTGCGCTTGAACCTCGGGGGAGGCGCGTTCGCGGCGGAGCAGCTCCTGGTCAACGGAGGCGGGATCGATCTCAGGGTTGGGGACTTCAATGGCGACGGACGCCCCGATTTTCTTCTGAATGCCTGGGACGGCCAGGGTTACCTGGTCGTGCATTTCGGGAACGGAGACGGCACCTTCTTCGCCGCCCCCCGGTTCGCGGTCGGCTCGTCGTTTGACACGGCAGTGGCCGACGTGAACGAGGATGGACGCGACGACGTGGTCATGATGTCCTATCCGGCGGGACCGTCGGATCCGCCTCCGCCACAGAACGCCGTGCTGACGTTTCTGAGCCGCGGCGATGGCGGCTTCGACGCCGGCCCTTCGATCCCCCTCGGCGAATACGGGTACCTGCCGTTCCCTGTGGACCTCGACGGAGACGGGTTCGTCGATCTTGCCTTGAACACCTTCCACTGGGACGGGGGCAACGGCTCGGTCGGGCCTTTCCTGACGTTCTTTGGACACGGCGACGGGACGTTCGAGCCCGGACCCGTGAACCTCACGTCGATCGCCTACGACGTGGAGCCGGCCGACGTGAATGGCGACGGTTTCACCGACATCCTGACGATCGGCGATTCCGACCTCACCGTGCACCTGGGGAACGGCGACCGCACCTATTCCCCGGTCGCCGGGTATGTCCGCGCGGGCTCCAACGCACGGAAGGTCGTGATCGGCGACTGGGAGGGGGACGGACTTCTCGACGTGGCGGTCCTGTCCAATTTCTCCGGCGCGGTGTTCACCTTCGCCGGCAACGGAGACGGCACGTTCGGGCCCAGGCCGATCGCGTCCCTGTCTGACGCGCTCCTCGAAGGGGTCGCGACCGGCGACTTCAACGGCGACGGCCGGCTCGACATCGTGGCCGGCCGGGTCGTGGCGGACGACGTGGCGGTCCTGCTCGGCAATGGAGACGGCACGTTCGGGGCGCAGGTGCTGTATCCGGCAGGCATCAGCCCGCTCGCGGTGAGCGTCGCCGACTTCAACCGGGACGGTCGCCTGGACCTCGCGGTCCTCGACGCCAACTGGCACGACTTCGCCCCCGATCCGATCCCAGAGGGCAGCCTGTCGATCCTGTTCGGGAACGGGGACGGGACCTTCGGTGCCCCCGTGCAATACCCCAGCGGCGGCCTTGCGCTGGCGCTGGCGGTCGGCGACGTCAACGGCGACGGTGCTCCGGATGCCGTCATCGCCAACAGCCACGGGCGCGGTGGCGAGTCGAGCGACCTGTCCGTCTTCTTGAACGACGGATCGGGCGTGCTGGGCAGCCCCACGACTCTGGCGCTCGACGTGGCGGACTACTTCCCGTATGGCTGGACCTCCCCCGCCGCGCTCGCCATCGGCGACGTGACCGGCGACAAGCACGCGGACATCGCGGTCGCGATCCGTGGACTTCTCTACAGGGATCCGACACCGATTCCGGGCAAGCTGACGGTCATCCCCGGCAACGGCGATGGGACGTTCCAGGCCGGCTTCACTGTCGTCGAAGGGGATGACGCCAGCAGCGTCGCGGTCGGCGATCTCAACAACGACGGACGTCTGGACCTGGTGTTCGGCGATCCCAGCTCGTACTCGACGTTCCGGCCAGGGGCGGTCCAGGTGATCTTGGCCGGCCCCGGTGGGTCGCTCCAACCCCTGGCGCGTGCCGAGGCCGGCCAAGGACCACTGAGCCTTGGAATCGCGGACTTCAACGGCGACGCCATCCCCGATCTGACGGTTTCGAACAACGGCGGCTATCTCGCCGTGCTGCCGGGTGTCGGGGACGGAACCTTCGGGACGCGGACCAACTACGGACTGTTCGGGACTCCGGTTGCGGCCATCCAGGGTGACTTCAATTCGGACGGCCGCAGCGACCTGATGGTCGTGACCGAGGTCGGAGCGTTCGTCCTGGCGAACCAGTCGGGACTGCGCCTCGCGGTGACCGCGACCGTCTCCAACAACAACACACTGGGGAAGGGATCCGGTGTGGTCTCATGGACCACCAGCACGGAGACGGACGTGCGCGGGTTCAACGTCGTCATCCTCGACTCACACGGCCGGCTCCAGCTCAACAACGTCCTGATCCGTTGCGAGCAATGCACGACCGGAGTCGGCGCCAGCTATACCACGTTGCTCCCGAAGCACAAGAGCGGTCGCAACATCTATATCGAGGTGGTGCACCGAAGCGGCCGAATCGAGACGTTCGGTCCTGCGCGGAAGGAATAGGCGGCAAGACAGCAGTGCCACTGTTGAAAGCACCCCACACCGGCCGCCTAGTGTCGCCTGAATGCGGTGGTTGGGTGACGTCGTGAGTTTAGTCACGTGGGGCGCCCGCATCTCTGAGCCACCGTTCAAGAAGGATATCGACGTCATAGCCATATGTACTGAGCTGCCGCTCGTGCGTTCGCAGAATGCGCGCGAAAGCCTCTCTCTTTTCTTGGCCAGTTTGCCGCGCGGCCGGATGAGGTGCCCGCAGGATTATCGGCACTTTAGGTACATCGGGACCACACCATCGTGCAGTGTCGGTCGGCTTGGAGAACCTGAAAGTGAACGAAAGGATGAGAGATGGCGAGAAGAGCGAGAGTTCGCGGACGAGGTGTCGGCGGCTGCAGGTCTCGAATATTGCGTCTGACTGTATGCGCTCACCGAAGTGGCACTTCGCTTGATTTGTCACGTAGTGCAAGTGGGCTCTCATGTTCTCGGGGGCGATCGGTGAGCGACCACGATCCACGTAGATCCGATTGAACTGCGGCGACATCTCTCGCAGAACCTCGTCCACCATCCTAAGGAGCGGACGCAGTGGATGATCCTTCGGAACACGCTGCTCGACGAAATGTAGCTGAACATCCAGGCGTGCTGCCGATCGTATCCGCGCATCGGTCCCTCCTTCATAGAGGATCTACCGACGCTGCGATCGAAGTGATCAAGAAAAACGCGACTTTTTCAGCAAGCTGTTAGACTGATTCGAGATTCGAGAGAGAGTCATCGAGGTGCTGAGGACTTCACGAGCAATCGAAGAGTATCTATGTCTGGTTCGCCGGTCACGGGGAGGTTATGAGTCCGCTGAAATCGCCTGAGCGCGGTCACCGTCAGTGGTCCCCTCCTTCCATCCACATCTCCCGTGTAGTAACCCAGCGTGCGAAGCCTTGCTTGCACGTCCGAAATGGTCATTGTCGCGCCTGTAATCATTTGCTCGGCAATCGTCGTAGATTGTAGACTGACCACGGTGGGTGTGTCCGTCCTCAATAGCACGACATACCCATCATCACGACCTTCCCTTATGAGCACGAGCTTGCGAGAGTTGCGGTCGTAGTCGGGTACAAGAGAATGCATCGTCCATTTCATAGTCCCGGGGTCTGCGGCGCGAGCCGCTGCCAGAGCCCGCAGCAGTGCGTCGCCCGAGGCCGAGGAACCCGTAATAATCGAGGTTGGCTCTCGCGTTAGAGAGGCGGCGACTGCGAGAAGAGAGCCGAAAATGGCTGCCAGAGCAACGATCGATCCGAGAGCAAAAGTTAGACGCTTGGTGTACGAATATCCGCTTGGCGCATCGACAGCTCGTGGACGCCAGTGCGTTGGGTGCCCCACGGCAGAAAGGGCGCTATCTAGGTCGAGCAATGTGCGCTCGGTAAGGTACTCGGTTCGATGCTCCTCATAGGATCGATGATCGGAATCGACCTTAGCGTTGGTCTTAGAGATAACGTACCCCACGATAAGGAACACGAGGAGAAGAAGCAGTCCTGCGGTGATCTGAGCGTACTCGGGAGTGAGCTCTGCCTTAAGTATCAGGGCAATGAGACCACCATATGCACCCACTACGAGTGTTAGGAGCGTCTTGATGACATCGACAGTATGAGCTTTGTGCGCAATCTCAGACTCATGATACGCGCGCATCCCGTCAAACGCCTCCCGCTTATTCGCCTCATGCCGCCGCTCGTCATTCGGCCCTAGCTGTACTACCATTCCATCACCTCTCGGCTACCGGAGACAACGCTCCCGCTCAGGTGCGGCGGGCGCATGTCCCCGATGAATAATCCCCACACCTGCCGCCTGTCGGCGGCTGCAGCGGGTGGTTAGGCTTCCTCTTGACTACGTTCAGCCTCGGCATAATTACCGAGCTGCTTCAGAGTATCGTCAGCCATCCCGTCCAGCCCGAGAACAGCCTCGTCAAGAGCGGTGAGAAGTACGTCCATGCGCGAACAGAAGTGCTTGATATTGAATATGAAATTCTTCGGTAATGCGGCGGTTCCCTTCTTGTCGGTAGGGTAACGAAAGGAGTAGGACTGCTGATCGACACGGTCTAGATCGCGGACGAGCTGCTCGAAGTCTTGATAGGTCCGCAGGCCTTGAACCCGGAGATCCCACGACCAGCCGACAGACCTATTGATGAGTTCAATGATTGGGAGGAAGTCGACGAGCCGGTGACTTACTGAAGCCCGTCCCACAGGCATCGCGTCCATTGCCCGTGTAGCGAGGAGCTGCCGTGCCCCGACAACAAAGGTCTTCAGATAAAGCTCCAGAGCATGTCTATACGAGTAAACGATGGGACAGGCCATGACGTGTTCACTGACCTTCCTGAATTTGAAGGACTCCACAAGTTTGCGGCCCGCCCGGTGGAACGCCCCAGCGTAGTCGCGGAGCTGTTCGGGGGGGGCACCCCAGAAGTTGAGGATGATGTCCCCGTCTTCGCGACGCATCCTGAAAAGGGGCTCCCGTCTCAGCCTACTCTCCCTCGTCATTGTCGCTCGACTCCAAAGACAAGAAGCCTAACGCGAATTATATCGTTCGGTGTACCCGAGTAAACGGTGCCAGGCCGTCATGTGAATGACGCTTGCACTGGAGAGCGGTTGGCTCACTGAATTCTCGCGAGCGTGTGCTGGCGGGAACTATACGCCGAGACGTCAGTGGTCCGCAAGCCGGCGCTACTTCAAGTCCTTGAGGATTTCCCGGGCCGCATTTGCCCCGGATCCACCGGTGAGCCCGGTCCCCGGGTGCGTGCCGGAGCCGCACAGGTACAGTCCGTGGACCGGCGTGCGATAGCGGGCCCAGTCGAGCAGCGGACGCATCGTGAAGATCTGGTCCAGCGTCAGCTCGCCGTGGAAGATGTGGCCGGTGGTGAGGGAGTAGGTCGATTCCAGATCCTTCGGAGTGATCACCTGCCCCTTGATGATGAGGCTCTTCAAGTTTGGCGCGTATTCCGACAGCGTCTTGACGACCGTGTCGCCGAGCGCCTCGGCGCGGGCGTCCCAGTCGCCGGTCTTGAGGCGGAACGGGGCGTACTGCATGTAGATCGACATGACGTGCTTGCCGGATGGGGCCAGAGACGGATCGGCGATCGAAGGGATGGTCACATCGAGGTACGGGTTCTGGGAGAAGTCGCCGTACTTCGAGTCGTCGAAGGCGCGCTCGATGTAGTCGATCTCCGGGCCGATGTGGATCCGTCCCGACAGGGCGGCGGCGCCGTTCGGGGCCCCCGCGGGCGCGCGCTTCAGCGCCGTGAACTCGGGCAGGCCGGAGAGCGCGAGGTTCACCTTCGCGACGGTGCCGTAGCACCGGTAGTTCCGCATCCTGACGACGAACTCGGGGCCGAGGTGGACGGAGTCGACGAGTCCGAGCAGCGTGCGGCGCGGGTCGGCGTTGGAGATCACGGCTCCCGCCTCGATCGTCTCGCCTGAGGCGAGCGCGACTCCGGTCGCGCGACCGTCCTTCACCACGATCTGCTCGACGTCGGCGCCGGTCCTGATCTCGGCGCCGGCCTCTCTGGCCGCGGCGGCCATCGCCTGGGTCACGGCCCCCATCCCTCCTTTCGGGAAGAGGGTCGGACCGGCTGGGTTGCCGTCGCCGGCGGCCCGCATCAGCAGCATCAACGATGTCCCAGCCGACCAGGGGCCGAGGAAGGCGCCGAACGTCCCGCGCGCGGCCGCGGGCCGCGGGAGAATCTGCTGGACCGCGCCCTTTAAATCAGCCCCGCTCTCGCGCGGGCCTCCTCTTCGTGCCCCGCCCTGCTCCCGCACCGCCTCCCGGCGCCATCTCCAGCCCGAAGATTTCAGGGAGGTTTCCGCGCTCGAGGACGCGGCGCGCCGAGGGCGCCTTCTTCGCGAGGGCGAGACCCGTCCCGGCGCGGGCGATGAGGTCGTTCTGGTCGACGGCGCGCAGGGTGAAGAAGAGCTCGGGGCGTTCGTCGACGCGCGCGCCGATGCCGTAGAAGACGGCCGCGACGTGCTTGCACATCGTGGCCCAGTCCGGGCAGGAGCACGAGAGCTTGATCTCCCTCGGGGTCGGGAACAGCCCCGTGCCGGGGCGGCAGATGCGCTCCATGACCCCCGTCGAGAAGCGCCCCTGTAGGAGCTCGACGAGGGAATCGACGGCGCCGGCGCAGTCCTTGCAGATCGCCCGCCAGCGCGCCGGGCTCACCGGCGAGACGCGCACGACCACCTTGTAGAGGGACGATCCGCTCACCAGGGCGCGGACTTCGCGGGGGCCGATCCGCAGATCGAGGACCGAGCCGTTGCGGAGGTAGGTCCTGCCTCGCGGCAGGCGGTTGGCGTAATCGCTGTAGCGCTCCAGGTTGCGGCACCACGCGTCACCCCAGAATGTCCGCGCGATCGCGCGCCCTTCGACCTGGATGGGCGAGAGGGTCCTGGCGCCCTTCCTGAACCGTGCGATCAGGACCGCCGCGCGCCGCCGTCTTTCGGCTACCGGCACGTACGGAGGCCACTGGGTCCTCCATCTGTCGAACATCTCAAGCCTCCTTCAGGGCCGCGTTGATGTCGAGGGCTACGAGGTCGAGCAGCTCGTCGTCCTTCATCTCGGTGAGCAGCAGCTCGACACCCCCTTCCAGCAGGTCCCGCGACAGGGCGCGCTTCGATTCGATCAGGCGGTCGATCCTCTCCTCGACCGTGCCGCGGCAGACGAACTTGTGGACGAGCACGTTTCGGGTCTGCCCGATGCGGAAGGCGCGGTCCGTCGCCTGGTTCTCGACCGCCGGGTTCCACCAGCGATCGAAGTGGACGACGTGCGCGGCGGCGGTGAGATTGAGACCGGCGCCCCCCGTCTTGAGCGACAGGACGAAGTAGCGGACCGCGTCGTCCTCCTGGAAGTGGCGCACCAACTCCTGACGCTTGCCGACGGCGGTGGCGCCGTGCAGGACGAGACCCGGGGCCCCGAACACCGAGCCGAGGAAGGCCGCCACGGGCTCCGTCACCTCGCGGAACTGCGTGAACACCAGGACCTTCTCCTGCTTCGCCGCGATGACTTCGGCGATCTCCCGCAGCCGGGTCCACTTGCCGCTGTCCTTCTCGGCCCAGGCGCCGTCCCTCAGCCACTGCGAGGGGTGATTGCAGATCTGCTTGAGGCGCATGAGATACGCCAGGATGATGCCGCGGCGCTGGATCCCTTCGGCGGCGGCCAGCGCGGCCTTCAGATCGTTCACGGCCTGCGCGTACAGCGCCGCCTGCCTGCGGCTGAGAGGACAGAACGCCTTGACCTCGGTCTTGTCGGGAAGGTCGGCGATGACCGTCTTGTCGGTCTTCAGGCGTCTCAGGATGTAGGGACGCACGAGCTCCCGCAGCGGCGCGTACGGATTGTGCGGCCGCCGCGCGAGGCGCTTGACGAAGCCGGAGAATTCCTTCGACGATCCGAGCAGGCCGGGATTGATGAAGTCGAAGATCGACCAGAGGTCGCCGAGGCGGTTCTCGATCGGCGTGCCGCTGAGCGCGAACCTCGCGCGGGCCTTGAGCGTCTTGGCCGCGCGCGTCTGCCTGGCGGCCGGATTCTTGATCGCCTGCGCCTCGTCGAGGACCACGAGGTCCCAGGATGTCTTGGTCAGCCAGGGGAGCCGGTGCAGCGAGCCGTAGCTCGTCATGACGAGATCGATTCCGGCGAGGCGCTCCGGCGCGAGCGTCCTGACCTCGGCCGCCGGCATCGCCGACGGGTGCGCGACGAGCGCGCGCAGTCGAGGCGCGAAGCGCTCGATCTCCGACGCCCAGTTGGCCAGAAGGGAGGCCGGCGCGACCAGGAGGCTCGGCTTCCGGCGGTCGGAGCGCTCGCGGTCAGCCGCCTCGCTCTTCAAGACTTGCAGGAGCGCCAGCACCTGGATCGTCTTCCCGAGCCCCATGTCGTCCGCCAGGCAGGCCCCGAGCCCGAGCCGCGACAGCAGGTAGAGCCAGCGCAGCCCGACGTGCTGGTAGGGGCGCAGCGTGTCGCGCAGCGCCGCGCCGGGATCGACGCGCGCCAGTCCCTGCGGGCTCCGCAGTCCCTTCAAAGTCTCGGAGAGCCAGGGCCCCGCGACCACCCGCGACCAGTCGGGGCCGTCGCCGCCCACTTCGCCTCCACCCGCGAGACCGCCACCCGCCGGGCCGCCGGCGCCGCCGCCTGGGCCATCTGCGCCGTTCGCGATGTCGGCGCCGGCGAGCAGACGCATCGCCTCGCCGAACCCCAGGCCGTCGTCCGCGGCGGCGCGCTGCACCGAGCGGAACTGCTCGATCGTCCGCCGCAGCCGTTCCCGATCGATCTCGACCCACCGTCCGCGGATGAGCGCCATCTCCTCCGTCCCGGCCAGCAGCTCCTCGACCTCGCGGGACGTCAGGGCGGCCCCCTCGATCGTGACCGCCATGTCGAAGTCGAGCAGCGCGTCCCGGCCCACGACGGAGGGGGCGCGCCCGCCGATCGTGGCGGTCACCAGCGGCCGCAGCGGTCGATTCCCCACCCAGGACGCCGGCATACGCACGGCGATGCCCGCCTCCTGAAGCCGCGGCACGTCGCGCAGGAGTTGCAGCGCCTCCCGGGACAGCCATCGCAGCGGATGGAAGACCTCCCCGGAGTCGAGCATCTCCTTCAGCCAGGGGCACGTCGTCGCCGCGCGCTGCACCGGGAGAAGCAGCGCCAGCAGCCGGTCCTTCTTCGCCGCCCCCGCGTATTCGCGCAGCGCTTGTCCGAGCGGCAGATGCTGCGCCTGCGCGTGCCGCGACAGACGCGTCGTGTAGGTCGCGAGAAACGCGAACGGTGCCTCGCCGTCGCCCTTGTTCTCGGCGAGATGGAAATGAACGCGCCCCACGAGGTTCCACGCCGGATTGTGCCGCTTGAGGAAATCCTGGACGCCGGCGCGCGACTCGGACAGCTCCGCCGCCAGCGCCGTATCGATCGCGCCCCAGAGGTCCCGCAGGAGACCCGCCGTGACGTATTCCGTGCCGGTCATCGGAGGAGCGGCCTCCGCCATCGGCTCGATTTCTTCTTCGGGAGGCGGGGCGGGGCGCGCCGGCGCGACCTTCCCGGCCAGATCCTGCCTCGCCAAATCCCCCTGGGCGGCTTCCGGCAGCGTGCACAGCGCCGTCACGTACCGGGCGCCGAGGTCCCGCCAGAATGAGAGGACCGGCGGCAGCGCCGTCCCGATCTCGCCCGCCCCGAGCTGCAGCAGCCCGTGCCCCGGGCCGCGCGCGAAGGCGCTCTCGAGACGCTCGGCGGCTTCCCGATCGAAAGGAGGCGCGGTATCGCCCGGCTCCAGCCCGAGTCGGCCCTGCGGCGTCACGAACACTGCGTCAGCGCTCCATCGTGGGGGGGCGGAGAGGGGATTGTACGCGAGACGTGCGGCCCGAGTCGATGGCCCGACTCGACGACTTGACGACATGACCAGATGTGACTATCTTCTGGTCATGAAGAAGGTCCGGATTGCGGAGCTCAAGACCCGCCTGAGCGAGCACCTCCGCAGGGTGCGGCGCGGCGAGACCTACACGGTGATGGACCGGGAGACACCGATCGCCCGGCTCGTTCCGTATGGCGCCGAAGCCGAACCCCTCAGGGTCCGCAAGCCGCTGCGGCGCGTCCCGAGCCTGCACGACGTCCGGCTGCCGCCGCCGCTCAAGGTCGGCGTCGATGCGGTCGCCCTCCTTCTCGAGGAAAGGCAGGTCGGGCGCTGATCGCCTATCTCGACTCATCGGTGCTGCTGCGGGTCGTCCTGGGTCAGCGCGGCAGACTGAAGGAGTGGAAATCTGTCCGCGACGGAGTCGCCAGCGCCCTGGCCGAGGTGGAGTGTCTGCGGACGCTCGACCGGCTGCGGCTCCGCAATGCCATCGACGATGACGATCTCTCGGTGCGCCGCGAGGCGGTGTACCGGCTGCTGGAGGAGATCGAGATCGTGGAGCCGACCCGGCCCGTCCTGGCCCGCGCCTCTCTTCACCTGCCGATCCCGATCGGCACCCTCGACGCGATCCATCTCGCCACCGCCATGCTCTGGCGTGAATCATCCTCGGCCGACCTGGTGTTCGCGACGCACGACACGGCGCTCGGAATCGCCGCGCGCTCCAGCGGCTTCAGGGTCGTCGGGCTCGACCGGACTTAGGCTCCTGTCGTCGCGCTCCCGGCCTCGCCGCTCTTCGCGCGCAGACGCATTCGCTGGCACGAACATTGTTGAATTTTCCATCTTGACATCGCGCCGAGTGAGTGTAAATTAGACGCGTCGTACCCGTTCCGCCCCCACGTGAAATCCGATGATCAAATACGGTTGCCAAGCGACCGCCGCGGCGGCCACCGTCTGCTCGGAGGATCCTGCTGGATCGTACCGGGCGCCGGAGCCAGCGGCCCATCGATCGCGCGGCGCGCTCCCCGGCGCGCGCCCCTCGGCGAGCCGCGATCCGCGCGTCCCGCCGCCCCATCCCGGCGCGCCGTCGCCGGCCCGCGTCACGGCGGAGGTTCGCCCATCGCCAGCTCCGCGCGTCGAGGCCGCGGCCCTCGCGCCGCCTCCACCGCGCGTCGAGACCGCCGCCCTGCGCGCCGATGCGCTGGCGCGCTCGTTGAGCGCGGCGCGTGCGCGGATCACCCTGCCGCTCGCGCAATTGGCGGCATCGCTCTGCCGCGAGCGCGCCTGGTGCGCCTTCGGGTTCGCCCGCGCCTCCGATTTCGCACTCGAGTACCTCGACCGCTCGGGCCGCTGGCTGCGCGATCTGGCGGCGCTGCACTCGGCGCTCACGGTGCTTCCGGGACTGGACGCCGCGCTCACCGGCGACGATGGTGGCCCGCCCCTGGGCCACGTGCGCGCGCTCCTCATCGGCCGCGTGGCCGGCGCCGGCAACCTCGCGGGCTGGATCGCCCTGGCGCGCCGCCTCACCGTCCGCGCGTTGCGCGAGGCCGTCACCCGCGCGCGCAACGCCGGACAGGACGGCTCGCAGGCTCCACCCACGCCGAAGGATTCGCCTGGCGGCCCTGACTCGGACACCGGCGACCACGACACAACGCTCGCCACAATACCCGCCACAATAGATGACGAGGCCCATGACGACCGCGTGCTCCTCCGCATCGCCTCGCCGTCCGCTCTCGTCGCCGCCTTCGACGAGGCCGTCGACCTTCATCGCGCCGTGGAGGGGAACGAGACGACCATCGCATCGTTCGTCGAGTCTCTCGTCGCCGAGGCCTCGGCCGCCGAACCCCTCGCCGAGGAGCAGGCCGTCCCCTGCGCGCCGTCCCCCGAATCGCGGTTCTTTCCGGGCGCGCCATCCTTGGACATCGACCGCACCGGCATCCGGCACGGCCCGCGTCCCTCCATCGTCGAAGAGGCTCTGGCGCGCTCAACAGACGGCTGGAGCCATCTGCCGGAGAAGAACGACGCGTCGTGGGGCCTGGCGCTCGGCCGCTCCACCCTCCGCCGGCTCGCGGCTTTGGCGCGCGAGGGCGACCGGGGCTCGCCCGCGGAGCGCGTGGCCCGGATGCGCGCGCTCCTGTCGATCGAGACCGAGCTCGAGGTCCGACTCGGCCGCCTCCTGGCGACGATGGGGGAGGACCGGGCCTGGACGCGCCTGCGTTTCGCCGGCGTCGGCCACTACGCCGAGGAGCGGCTCGGGCTGTCGCGCACCGCGGCCCAGTCGCGCGCCCGCGCCGCGCACCTGCTCGGACGTTTTCCACGCGTGCGCGAAGCGTACGAGGCGGGCGCGCTCGGTCTGGAGGCCGCGCTCGTCGTCGGGCGCGTCCTGTCCGCGCCCGCTGCCGGCGGCGCCCCCGCCGAGCGCGCCTGGGTCCGCCACGCGCGCGAGGTCACCGTCAAGCGCCTGCGCGACGAGGCCCGCGCCATCGTCCGCGCCGCGGCCATCCGCCCTGCTGGCGCGCCGTCCCCCCTGTCCGACGACTTCTGGCATACCTCGCTCTCGCGCGCGCCCGGCACCGCGCACCGCCGCGTCGGCGTCCTGGGGATGCTGGCCATCGGCGCCCGCCCGCTGGACGGGTCCATCGACGCGTCCGTGCCCCCCTCGCTCGACGCCGAGGACCCCGCCCGGCTCGCCGCGTCGTTCTCCCCGGCGACGGCGGTCCTCCCCAAACCGGACGTTTTCCTCCGGCTGACGCTTCCTTTTGATCTAGCCGACCGATTCCTGGCCGCCGTGGAGGGAGCGCGCGCCCGCCTCGGCCGGGAGGCGGAGGCGATCGCGTGGTACGTGGAGGATGCGGGGGGCGGCTCCGCGTCCGGAGGCGGAATCCTTGCCGAAGGCCAGATCCCGTCCGGAGATCGTCTCCCCGCTGCGCGCCTTGCCGCCCGGATGTTTTCCATCGCCTCCCGCCGCGTCCCTGATTGGATCGGTCTCCTCGCCCTGCTCGAGGACTTCGTCGAGACGTGGGATCCACCGGAGCACGCCGGCGATCTCTCCGCCGATCCGATCTTCGTCCGCGACGGCTGGCGCTGCCTCGCGCCGGCGTGCTCCTCGCGCCGAAATCTCGAGGACCACCATGTCCACTACCGGTCGCACCTCGGCGGCAATGGGCAGCACAACCGTGTCTGTCTCTGTCGTTTCCACCATCAGCGAGGTGAGCACGGGGGGCTCGCCTCCTGCCGGGGCACGGCGCCGCTGTCGCTCACGTGGCGTCTCGGTTCGGCTGAAGTCGGTCGCTGGTATCGCAACGAGCGGCGCCTGCCCGGAGATCCTGGTGCGCCGGCCTCGGGCGAGGCGGATGCGTCGCGTTCGGGCGAGACTCACGCGCGGGGTTCGGGCGAGGCGGGCGCGTCGCCGGGGTCGTCGTGATGCCGGTTGCTACTTCGAGTCCTTCAGGATTTCCCGCGCCGCGTTCGCCCCCGAGCCGCCGGTGAGCCCGGTCCCCGGGTGCGTGCCGGAGCCGCACAGATACAGGCCGGCGACCGGCGTCCGGTACCGCGCCCAGTCGAGCAGCGGACGCATCGTGAAGATCTGGTCCAGCGTCAGCTCGCCGTGGAAGATGTGGCCGGTGGTGAGGGAGTAGGTCGATTCCAGATCCTTCGGCGTGATCACCTGCCCCTTGATGATGAGGCTCTTCAAGTTGGGCGCGTATTCCGACAGGGTCTTGACGACCGTGTCGCCGAGCGCCTCGGCGCGGACGTCCCAGTCGCCTGTCTTGAGGCGGAACGGCGCGTACTGCATGTAGATCGACATGACGTGCTTGCCGGACGGGGCCAGAGTCGGATCGGCGATCGAAGGGATGGTCACGTCGAGGTACGGGTGCTGCGAGAAGTCGCCGTATTTCGAGTCGTCGAAGGCGCGCTCGATGTAGTCGATCTCAGGGCCGATGTGGATTCGTCCCGACAGGGCGGCGGCGCCGTTCGGGGCCCCCGCGGGGGCGCGCTTCAGCGCAGTGAACTCGGGCAGCCCCGAGAGCGCGAGGTTCACCTTCGCGACGGTGCCGTAGCAGCGGTAGTTCCGCATCCTGACGACGAACTCGGGGCCCAGGTGGACGGGGTCGACGAGTCCGAGCAGCGTCCGCCGCGGGTCTGCGTTGGAGATCACGGCCCCAGCCTCGATCGTCTCGCCCGAGGCGAGCGCGACTCCGGTCGCGCGGCCGTCCTTCACCAGGATCTGCGCGACGTCGGCGCCGGTCCTGATCTCGGCGCCGGCCTCTCTGGCCGCGGCGGCCATCGCCTGGGTCACGGCCCCCATCCCTCCCTTCGGGAAGAGGGTCGGACCGGCGGGGTTGCCGTCGCCGGCGGCCCGCATCAGCAGCATCAACGATGTCCCGGCCGACCAGGGGCCGAGGAAGGCGCCGAACGTGCCGCGCGCGGCGATCGTGGCGCGCAGCAGCTCGGTCTCGAAGAACTCGGCGACGAGGTCGGCGATCGCCATCGGGCCCCAGCGCAGGACGTGGTACATCTCCTTCTTGCCCAGGCCCCGCAGGCCGCGGCCGACCTTCAGCATGTTCCAGAGATCCCCCGACGATGGATGGTCGATCGAGGGCGGGGTCGTCTCCAGCACCTGCGCCATGACCTTGCCGATGCGGCCGAGGGTGGCGTGGAACTCCTTGTACTTCTCGGCGTCCTTCGCCGAGAAGCCGGCGATCGAGGCGGCCGAGCGCTCGGCATCGTCGTACAGGAACAGGCTGCGCCCGTCGGGGTGCGGCGCGAAGACGCGCACCTCGGGGCGGATGATGTGCAGGCCGTGCCGGTCGAGCGCCATGTCGCGGGCGACGTCGGGGCGCAGCGGGCCGAGCGTGTGGGCGAGTGTCGGGACCTTGAAGCCGGGGTGGAACTCGTCGGTGATGGCGGCGCCCCCCACGACCGGGCGGCGCTCGAGGACGAGCGGCTTGCGGCCGGCCTTCGCCAGGTAGAACGCGGTCACCAGGCCGTTGTGCCCGCCCCCGATGATGACGACGTCGCGCTTCATGGCCATGCCTTAGGCAATCCCCCGCTTCCAGTCCTTCAGGATCTCCATCGCGGCGATCCGGCCGTTCGCCCCCATGATGCCGCCCCCCGGGTGCGTGGACGAGCCGCACATGTAGAGGTTCTTGATCGGTGTCCTGTACTTGGCCCAGCCGGGGATGGGGCGCAGGAAGAACAGCTGCTCGAGCGACAGCTCCCCCTGGAAGATGTTCCCTTCGGTCAGGCCGAACTCGCGGTCGAGGTCGAGCGGTGTGACGACCTGGCGGCCGACGATGATCTTCTTGAGATTGGGGGCGTACTGGGCGATCGTGTTCACGACCGTGTCGCCGAACGCCTCGCGTTTCCCCTCCCACGCCTCGGGCCCTTCCTTCAACTTGTACGGGGCGTACTGCACAAAGCACGAGAGGATGTGCTTGCCCGGGGGTGCCACCGACGGATCGGTCAGCGACGGGATGACCATGTCGATGTACGGCTTGCTCGAGTACACGCCGTACTTCGCCTCGTCGTACGCCCGCTCCATGTACTCGACGCTCGGCGAGATCGAGACGGCGCCGCGCAGGTGCGCGCCCGGCCCCGGGATGCAGGTGAAGTCGGGCAGGGCGTCGAGCGCCAGGTTGACCTTGCCGCTCGAGCCGCGCAGCTTGAAGCGGCGCACCTCCTCGACGAACTCCGACGGCAGGTGCTCGGCGTCGATCAGCTTCAGGAAGGTCCGGTTCGGGTCGACGCTCGACGACACGACGTCGGCGTGGATCTCGTCGCCGTTCTGCAGGACGACACCGGTCGCCTTGCCGTTCTTGATCAGGATCTTCTCGATGCCGGCCTTGGTCCGGATCTCGACCCCCGCCTCGCGCGCCGCCTCGGCGATGGCGTTGCTGATGGCGCCGGTGCCGCCGCGGGCGAAGCCCCACGAGCGGAACGCCCCGTCGATCTCCCCCATGTAGTGGTGCAGCAGCACGTAGGCGGTCCCCGGCGAGCGCACCCCCAGGAACGTGCCGATGATCCCCGACGCCGACATCGTCGCCTTGAGGATGTCGGTCTCGAACCACTGGTCCAGGAAATCGATGGCGCTCATCGTCATCAACTGGACCTGGTTGTACTTGTCCTCGCCCGACAGCGCCTGGAAGCGGCGGCCGAGGAACAGCAGCTTCATCAGGTCGCGCGGGTTGAGGGTCGTCGGGTCGGGGGGCGTCATGCTGAGGATCGGCTTCACGAACCGGCACATCTGCACCATCGCCTTGCCGAACTCTTCGTAGGCATCGGCGTCGGCGCGCGAGTGGCGCCTGATCTCCCGCATCGTCTTGGCGTGGTCGTTGACGCGCCAGAGATACTTGTCACCGTCGATCGAAGGCGTGAAGGTGCCGTCGAGCGGCAGGATCTCGAGGCCATGCCGCGGCAGGTCGAGCTCGCGGATGATCTCCGGACGCAGCAGCGACACGACGTACGAGCAGACCGAGAACTTGAACCCGGGGAAGATCTCCTCGGTCACCGCCGCGCCGCCGAGGACGTGACGGCGCTCGAGGACGAGGACCTTCTTCCCCGCCCGCTGCAGATACGCGGCGTTGACCAGCCCGTTGTGCCCGCCCCCGACGATGATCGCGTCGTACTTCGTCGCCATGCTGGTCCTTCTCAGTATCTGAACCGGTGCCGCGTGATGTGAAATGAGGGCTCATTCTACGGATAGCGCGGTCGCCGTGCAAGGAAGAAAAGAAAGGGGATGGAGGCGATTTCACCCCGCGCAACGAGGCCGGTCGCGGGGCGTCCGAGGCTGCGCCCGCCGGGGATGGGGCGGCTCCCTGCATGAAGCCTCCCCTCGACTCGAGACGCGCCGCCCGCCGGCACGATCACAAGGTAGCGGGTCTTCGGCGCACGCTCTCGAGCGACCCGGCGGACGCAGCCTCCGACGCCGCTCCGCCGACGGTTAGAGCATGAATGCCCCTCCGATCCTTCGATCCGTCCACGCCCGCCTCCAGGATCTATAATCGGCGGCGAATCGATCCTCAGAGGACTCGTCCCGATGCGCGCTCTTCCGCTGTCCGTCCTGCTCGCGCTGGCGATCGGCTCGTCGACGAGTCGGGCGGCGGCCCAGGAGATCCAGAGCGGTCTGCTGGATGGGATCGAGGTCAAGGACTTCCAGGGACAGAAGGTGTATCAGTCACGGATCGAGCCCTGGCCGGTCCACGACATCCTGATCAGCGCAATCATTCTTGAGATCGGCACCTCGAGGAGGGAACTGTTCCTGGGAGTCTCTCTCTGGGGGGTCCACGCCGGGAAATTGGGGCGCCTCAGATTCGCTCTCGACGGGTCGACCGTCGTCCTGGACCTGGGTGCGAAAGGGGACGCCGTCCTCGACACGTCGGGATGCCGGCCGAAGGCGGTGCTGACGCTCAATGACGAGGAGAGCCTCGTGCGCCGGCTCGCCGCGTCGGGGAGCGGGGCAGCGGCGGACATCCCGGTCGAATACGAGTCGCGCGGAGTCCTCCTCAAGGGGGTGCTGACCACGGAGGATCGGGAGCGGTTCCGGCGGATCGTCGACCTGTACGAAATGACCGACCTGCCTCCAGCCCCCCGTCCCCCGGAATACAAGGACGGTCAGTTCGTGGGGCTCACGCTCGAGGATGTCACGGCTCCGGAGATCATTCCAAAGTCCAAGGTCACGCCAAAGTGTCCGGCTCGGGCGCGCGCCAGCCGCAAGAGCGGACAGGTCGTCCTGGTGGCCACAATTCTGAAGGACGGCACTATTGGGGCCCTGCGTCCCGTGCAGGTCACCGGCGGCGGGTGCGGCTTCGCGGAGGCCTCGATGGAGGCTGTCAAACAGTGGAAGTACCACCCGGCCACGAAAGCCGGCCAGCCGGTCGAGGTCGAATTCACCATCGTCGTGGACTTCGTCCTGAGATAGTGAGGTCGCGCAAAGCGAGTACCATTTCTGATCCCGGCCAGGGAGGTAGCGATGACCAAAGCTCTGGAACGAGCCTTCCACGAGGCCTCGAAGCTGTCCGAAGCCGAGCAGGACGCGCTCGCCGAGGCCATCCGGAACGAAGTGTTGGGGGAAGGGTCATCGGATGCTCTCGAGAATTTGGCCGACGAGGCCATCGCGGAGCATCGCGCAGGTCGAACGCAACGGCTCAAATCTGGGAAGCGGTGAAATCACATACCACCTCGCGCTTCCGATTTTCTCGGCACGCGTCGTATTGGGGTATCGCGCCATTGCCGTAAGGGACCCGAAGATCGATCTTCGTTGCTGCCATCGCGTCGGTGAGGCGGAGCTTCTCATACTGCCCGGCGGGCGCGCCCTCGGCGCCGGGCTCCCCACGTAACCGCCGGTGCCACATTCGACATCGGCACTCTTTCGCTGGCGCCCGATTGGACGAGTAATCTCTGCTATCAAGTTGCCGGACGGAGTCTTTGGAGGTACATTTAGCCGTACTTCTGGAGGGATCGAAAATGCCCAAGGTACCAGAGATCATGCCGGTGACCGATCTGCGCCAGGATGCTGCGGGTGCCCTGAAGCGGGTGCGGGCTTCCAAGCAGCCGATTGTCATCACGCAACGCGGCCGAGCCGCAGCCATCATGCTGAGTGTCGAGGCCTACGAGAGAGGTGAGCACGAGCGTCAGCTGCTGCGGCTGCTGGCCAGGGGAGAAAAGGAAATAGCCGCGGGCGAGGGCTACGACTTGAACGAGGTCCTGGACGAAGCTGATGCGCTTCTGGCTCACGCGTCGAAGTGAAAATTCGGTTCACACCCTCGGGCCGCCTTCAATTCCTGACGGTCCTGGCTTACGTTCGCGGCGACAATCCGGAGGCGGCACGGAAACTCCGGCTGCGGGCCGAGCAAATACTCCGGCGGCTCGGTAGATATCCCAAATCAGGTCGTCTGATCCCCGAATTCCCAGAACTGTCGTACCGAGAGGTTCTCATTCCCCCGTACCGGTTCTTCTATCGGGTCGAGCGTAAGACAGTCTGGGTTGTGGCCGTGTGGCACGGGGCGCAGCTTCCTGACGAGCCCATCGTAAAATAGGGCATCCGCCTCGACTACTTCGTTTCCGCAGTCGCGCCCCGTGCAACGCGGGTTGCGGCTCTCGTCATGCGTGGGCTAGAATGCGCCCTTCCAACAGGAGGAAGCGCGAGTGCCGATCGGGACAGCGGTCCACGAGAGAACCCTCAAGCTGTGCGAGAGCCTGAACTACCGCGAGTGGTCCGGCTACTACGCAGTCAGCGTGTACGAGATGCACCACGAGCACGAGTACAACGCGCTGCGCAACGCCTGCGGCCTGATCGACATCTCCCCGCTGTTCAAGTATCTGGTCCAAGGACGCGACGCGACGAAGCTCCTGAACCGCGTCATCACCCGCGACGTCTCGAAGATGACGACGGGGCAGGTGATCTACACGCCGTGGTGCGACGAGGCGGGGAAGATCATCGACGACGGCACCGTGTCACGTCTCGACGAGACGACCTACAGGATGACCGCCGCCGATCCGAACCTGCGCTGGCTGCGCATCAACGCGATCGGCATGGACGTCGCGATCGACGACATCTCCGAGAAGACGGCGGCGCTGGCGCTGCAGGGACCGACGTCAGGCAAGCTGCTCAAGAAGGTGGCGCAGGCGGACGTCGCCAACCTGAAATACTTCCGCGTGACGCGCGGCACGATCGCCGGTGTTCCCGTGGACATCTCGCGCACCGGCTACACGGGGGACCTGGGATACGAGATCTGGATCCCGTGGAGCGACGCGGTCAGGGTGTGGGACGCGCTGATGGAAGGGGGGCGGGCGTTCGACATCCACCCGACCGGGATGCTGGCGCTCGACGTGGCGCGCATCGAGGCCGGGCTCATCCTGATCGAGGTCGACTACAACAGCAGCAAGAAGGCGGTGATCGAGTCGCAGAAGTACACGCCC